>JAQICB010000134.1 GCA_027858745.1 Bacteroidales bacterium | reverse complement strand
TATTCTCCGGCATTTAAATAACTCACATCATAATCCAAGCTATTTATTCCATCTGTGGGACCATCAACTATAGATCCGCCGGTATGCGTTCCCTCGTACCAAGTGAAATCAAAATCGGTTGTATTTACTTGATTTACCGATGGTGATAAGGTGGTGGTTTCTCCGGTACATAAATATAAATCCGTGTCCGTAGATTCAATGGTGAAGGCATCCGGTGAAATACATGTTGGACAATTTACCGTAGCTTCAATTGGGTCAGAAATGGAATAATTTTTACACGGGTCATTTGGATTAGCGTCTACACTTACAAAATTTCCATGAGCACTAAATGTTGTGTTTGTTGCTGCAATAACACGGTAATATACTTTATCATCCGTAACTAATCCTGAGAATGAAGGATGTGATTCAGGATCTGGAATAGTTATATCTGAAATAGTTTGGGGAGATCCAATATTTGTCCAACTAGATAAATCATTAGGTGTTTGCGACCATTGAAATAAATAATATGGTGAGTTGCCGTAGTATTGTATAAGCATGTCTGATGCAACACTTACCAAATCGAAAGGATCCACACATACTTCTTCTTCTTTAGAGAGAGTTGTTTCATCAAAAAACAATTCAATAGCCGGCGGTGCACACGCCATAATTTTAATATCATCTAAAGCCAAGTCATTACCATATTGATAATTTGCGTTGTTATTTAAAATCTCTAATTTTAAAGATGTTCCACTTGTTAGCATGAGTTCTGCAGGAACGCGGAGCCATACACCAGGATTTGCAGTTGAAGCTCCCTCCGCACTAACAATATTATCTGGTATAATTATTTCATTCGAAGGATTACCAACCTCAGATAACCGAATTGATACGTTTACCGACTCTGCTGTACTGGTTGTAAAGACACCGATGTAACATTCAAAAAATAATTGAATGCCGGGGCAGAGATTGTCAATCGTACGTTCGTATATTACATCTCCAACATTACTCCGAACATTTACAAACAACATAGCACCTTCTGCTGTTCCAGAATGGTCGGTTCTAGAATCAGTTCGTCCCAATATGTCATATGCCCATTCGATATTTGAACCACCGCCCCATTCAGTGAAATTTGCGGCAACAAAGTATTCACCAACCGGATCATCTCCAGGAGGCCCTGTTGCAGCATAATTGTGATTTAATGGTGGGTTATCTAATGGATATCGAAAAGGCTCAGTCACTGTTTTGGCCATTTCAACAGGATTTGTAATATCTGAATAATCCGTATAATATAGAGTGTATGGATCTGCAAGGTCAAAACGTCCGAAATCATCATAATAAATTGTTTCGCGTGATGCCGGGGCTCCATTAACTTCACAACAGGTAATAGCATTAAGACTAAGAACATCAGTTAAAACTGTTGGGTCGCCGTTAAAAGGTGAAAGAGAAAGTCGAAATTTATATTCACCTTCTGTTGATGTTTCGTATAATAAACTTTTGTTTGTTCCAACATTTGACCATCCCGAACCATCATCAACCTGCCATTGATAGTCAGCATTATAATTAAGTGTTGTTTGAAGGGTAATTTGTTCCCCCGCACACACCTCTGTTCCTTCAGCTGAAATAATTGTTGGTTCTGGTATACCATAGACTTCAATGCTTTTAATAAGAATTGATTTGCAATCTCCCGCATTCATCGTATTAAAATAAATATGTGCAATGCCGTCACTTTGTATTACGCGAGAACTACCACTCCCTTGAGTGAAGGTAAATGTACCGCAGGAACCCATGCTAACTTGTGATGATTCAGCTCCATTAAACGTGTTGTATTGATCGGGATTAACAACACCTCGAAATGAGGCACGTTCTCCCGGGCCACATGTTGTATACGCAGGATCAATGGCACTACAATATTCTACAACAACTTGAACGTTAGAACCCGGTTCTAAGCCGGGAACGTGATATTCTAAAATATGAGATCCTGAAGGTATATTTCCTGAAGCAGCAAACATCCATTCGTTATCTGCACTATTATCAATAAATCTATCGGCATCAAGAGAATTGGCATTGTCTGTAATACCGTAATAAGCACCATTTGTAAATGTATTTACTTCAGCGTCAGGTGTTAGTGCTACATTAGCGGTAAGCTCACTTGGTTGCAAGCCGTAATGTATTATTTCGTTATCAGCATAATATGTTTTTGTCGCAGTAATATTAACCGGCTCAAATGTCGTCCCCGAAACTAATACTTGAGCTGAAATTATCTGAGCGTGAGATAAAAACAATGCTACAAAGATTAATTTTATGATAAATGTACAAATTGATTTCATATGTATGAATGTTAAAAATTTATTATTCTACGTTTATTTAGGTACTATAGAGACATTAAAAATTCTCAATAGGTTGCAATAATAGTAAAAAAAACACAAAATATTCATGTTGCATACTATTAACCCGAGTTCGATATAATTTTTTAGGTTCAGAACGCTTATGTTGATAAACGGAAAAAGTATGCTTTGTATAAAAAACAGTTTTTCTGTGTTAAATTATTTCACAATAGCTCGCTATTATTCAATAATTCACCTTGATAAACAGCTTTTTATATCAACCGAGGACAAAGGACGAGCTCAGCGGAGCTAATCGGAACTCGAAAAATTACGTTGAACTGAGGATGTTATGGATAATGAAAAGTAAATAGTTTAAAAAAATAGATGAAACATACATGATAGGATTTATTAATACAATTTTTCCCGAAAATTGAGGTGTAACTTGGATGATTATCTTTTGAATCTTCCATCTGACAAATAAAAGTCTATTAAATAAACATATGAAATTATAGTAAATAAAACGAATTCTCTTTTTTACATCATGTAAAAAATGCTATTTTTGTAAAATTATAATAAAATTTTAGATCATATGACATTTGAATCAGAAAGAATACTATCAGAGGGCTTAACATTCGATGATGTTTTGTTAGTTCCCTCATATTCAGACGTGCTTCCCCGTGAGGTTGTTCTCAGCACACAGTTGACACGTTCTATTTCACTAAATTGTCCTATAGTTTCAGCGGCTATGGATACGATTACCGATTCTCGTTTGGCAATAGCGTTGGCACGCGAAGGAGGTATTGGAATTATTCATAAAAACATGACTATTGAGCAGCAAGCTCTTGAAGTGAAACGAGTAAAACGTTCCGAGAATGGGATGATTTTTGATCCTGTCACCATTGGTCCTGAAGCTTCGGCAAAAGAGGCCTTAGACATTATGAAAGAATTTAAAATAGGTGGTATTCCTGTTGTTGACGGAGAACGAAAATTATTGGGCATTGTAACAAATAGAGATTTACGGTTTGAACAAAACATGAAACGTCCGATTACGGAAATTATGACTCATGAAAATCTGATTACAATTTCTCAAAATGATGATGTTACAAAAGCTGCCGGAGTTTTGCAACAATATAAAATTGAAAAATTACCGGTTGTGGATGAACATAACAAGCTTGTTGGTTTGTTGACATATAAAGATATTTTTAAAGCTGCCGATAATCCTTTTGCGTGTAAAGATTCCAAAGGCAGATTGCGGGTGGGAGCTTCAATAGGTGTTACTCTTGATGCTTTTGCTCGTCTTGAGGCTCTTGTTGCTGCCGATGTTGATGTTGTTGTAATTGACACCGCTCATGGTCATTCAAAAGGGGTTGTTAGCATGTTGGAAAAGTCTAAAAAATCATATCCTGATTTGGATTTTATTGTAGGAAATATAGCTACTTCCGAAGCTGCAAAAACTCTTGTAAAGGCAGGTGCTGATGCCGTTAAAGTAGGCATTGGTCCCGGTTCAATTTGTACAACACGGGTGGTTGCCGGTGTTGGTGTTCCTCAATTGTCTGCGATTTTTGCGGTTGCAGAAGCTCTTAAAGGAACAGGTGTTCCAATCATTGCTGATGGTGGAATTCGTTATTCGGGTGATATTGTGAAAGCTTTAGCTGCCGGCGCATCTTGTATTATGGCAGGTTCATTACTTGCCGGTATTGAAGAAGCTCCTGGTGAAACAATTATATATCAAGGACGGAAATTTAAAACATATCGAGGTATGGGTTCTGTTGAAGCTATGCAACATGGTTCGAAAGATAGATATTTCCAAGATATGGAAGACGATATTAAGAAGCTCGTTCCCGAAGGTATTGCCGCTCGAGTACCATATAAAGGTACTCTTGCCGAGACAGTTTATCAATTAATTGGTGGTTTACGTGCCGGTATGGGCTATTGTGGTGCTCGTACAATTCCGGAATTGCACTCTGCAAAATTTGTGAAAATAACAAATGCGGGACATTTGGAAAGTCACCCTCATGATGTGACTATTACACGAGAAGCACCTAATTATAGTAGGGAATAAATTAATAGAATATTCGCTGTTTGTTTTTTTATAATGTATCGCTAATTTCTTTGTTTATGAAAAAAATTGTTGTTTTCATTGTCTGTTTTTTTTCTCTCTCGTTTTCATATGCTCAATATAATGCTGTTCCCGATTCTCTTGCTCAAGATACGGTTATGCTTGTTGATACAACTGCGGTGAGGGTGCAAGAGTTTTTGTGGTTTAATACGAAGTATAATGCATATGCTGATAAGGATATTCGCTTATCTCTGAAGGATTATGCTCAATTGTTTGCTGATTATAAGCGAAAAGTAATTGAGGCAAAACGGCAACAATTAGATACTGTGCAGGCTTTTAAGGATGAATTTGATGCATATATGCAACACATTGCAAATTCGCATTTGTTTAAAGATGAATATGAGCAAAAATTAATTGCCTTAGAATATGAACGTCTTAAGTCTGACTATGAAGTACAGCATGTTTTTGTTCGTAGTAATGCCTATGCAAATCCAAAGGATACGCTCAAAGCATATCAAAAAGCACAAAATATTATTGCTGATGTACGGGCAGGGAAAGATTTTTCGGAATTAGCTCAATCTGTATCAGATGATACCTTTACCAAAAAGGAGGGAGGCTATAATGGATATATTACAGCATTACTTATGCCAATTGAGTATGAAAATGCGGTATATTCTTCGAAAGTGGGTGAAATTCTTGGTCCTATAAAAACAGAGCATGGTTATTTTGTAATAAAAGTACTGGATAAAAGACCTACCAAAGGGCAACGGCGAGCTTCAATTATTGTATTTTATCCCTCTGATAAAAAGAATGAAAAAGATTGGGATTCTGTGCGAACACAAGCTCAGGAAACGTATGTACAACTTCAAAACGGAGTATCATTTGATTCTTTGTCAATGGTACTTAATAAAAATGCTCAATTGCGAAAAACAAAAGGAGATATTGGGTGGTTCGATAATTCGGTACGCTATCATCCAACAATGAAAGAGCCGATTTTAAATCTTGATTCTATCGGTGCTTATGCTGAGCCTATAAAAATGGATTATGGCTATGTGATTGCTCGGATTACCGGAATAGATTCGTTAACTCCCTTTTCTGAATACTCATCAATAATAGCAGATGTTATTAAAAAAGATGAAACCCGAAAAGATTGGAAACGGCAATATGCTTTCCAGCTTTTTAAGGGTAATCATTCGATAGATATTTCATATAAAAATTTTGAAGAGTTTATTTCTTTAGTTGATAATTCTATTTTAATGAATAGATGGAAAGTGCCACAATTTAAGGAAAATAAACCATTGTTAAAAATTGATGATACACAGTATTATTATTCTCATTTTGCCGAATTTTTAAAGAAAAATCAAAAGTCTCGTAATTTTTCGAAAAAAGATGCTTTAGTGAGATTTCGATTTGAGCAATACAGTGAGAAGATGCTTGCATATCAAGAATTTATGAACATGTTACAAAGTGATTCTTTGAAAATGCTATCGCAAGAATATTTTGAAGGAATGATAATGTATGAATTGATGCAGAAAGAGGTGTATAAAAAAGCTCTTACTGATTCTGCCGGCTTATACTCTTTTTACGAACAGAATAAAACCAAATATATGAACCCGCCATCTGTTAACCTTGCTTTTTTTACAGTAGATGAACCTTCGCACACAAAACGTTTGGTACGCTTTTTAAATAAACGACCACAACAGTATGCTGATGATTCTGTGCTTGTTGAAAAGGTTTCTAATAGATGGACTCAGGTTTCGTATAATACAGAGCATTTTTTTAAAGGTACTAATTCTCAGATAGATTCTCTTCAATGGAAAGAAGGAAATATGTTTATAAAGGATTCGGTGACAATTGGATATATTAATGAAGTGATTGCACCATTTCCAAAAGAATTTATTGCTGTTAAAACACAATTAATTGCAGATTATCAAGTTTGGTTAGAACAACAATTACTTGCACGGCTTCAAGAAATATATCCTGTAACAATTAAAGATGATATTATTGAACGCATTACATTATATACTTCTTCAAATGAATAAACAAATTTGTTCTATTTTAGTCGTTTCTCTTGCTCTATTTATGGCCTGCGATACACCTCTCGATATTAATGAGGATGATATTCTTGCACGTGTAGATGATGAAATTTTCACTCGTGATGATTTACGTAATAGTATGCCGTTGTATGTAACCGAGAAGGATAGTGCTTTTTATGCAGAAAAAATAGTAAAAACTTGGGTGGAGAAGCAGTTGTTGTATAAAAAAGCAAAGCTCAATGTTCCGGATAATGAAGATATAATAGCAAGGCAAATAGAGGAGTATGCCAAAGAATTATATATTCATCGGTATGAAGAATTGTATGTTAATCAAAAATTAGATACTCTTATTTCAACACGTGAAGTGTCTGAATATTATACTGCTCAGAAAAAGGATTTTATTCTTCGCGAACCAGCGGTAAAACCTTTGTTTATTGTTTTTTCTAAGGAGCTGGATTTATCTCGCGTAAAACAGTGGTTTTATTCTTCGAATCCTACAAGTTTGGATGACTTGAAAGATTTTACCTATCAATTTTCTTCTCAATTTTATTTCTCGGATACTTGGTTTTATCTATCAGATTTTGTAAAATTTGTGCCCGGAGAGCAATTGCACGACAATGTCGTTTTTTCTCAGACACACAAAATTTTACAAGATTCAGTGTATTATTATTATATTAAAATTGATACAGCTTTGAAGACCGGAGATTTTATTCCTAAGGAGTTAATATATAATGATATTGCAACTATTTTATTACATAAAAGACAGCAGAAATGTGTACAAAAAATGAAAACACAAATTTATAATGATGCTGTTCAAAAAAATCAATTTGAAATTTATACTAAATAATATGAGACTTTCTTCATTACTAATGTTCTGTTTTTTTGCTTTTAATGGGTTTTCGCAACACGTTATCGACGAGGTTGTTGTGGTTGTGGGCGATGAGATGATAAAAAAATCTGATGTTCAAAATCAATATATGCAAATGAAAAGTTCCGGAAATTCCGAAGCTGATATGTGTGAAATATTTGAAGATTTATTGTTTCAAAAACTATTATTGACACAGGCAAAGATTGATAGTATTGCTCTTACCGATGCAGAAATTGATTCTGAAATAGAACGAAGAGTTAATGTATATACAAGTCAGGAGGGAGGGTTGCAAAAACTCGAAGAATTTTATGGAAAAACGGAGTTGGAGATTAAAACGGAATGGCGTCCGCTCGTTCGTGAACAAATATTAATACAACGAATGAAAAATTCTCTTGTGGGCGAGGTGAAAATTACCCCCAATGAGGTACGAACATATTATGAAAGTTTACCGAAAGATAGTTTACCGGAAATAGAAACGCAATATGAATATGCACAAATAGTTATTGTACCAAAGGTTTCGAAAAAAGAAGAAGAACGCATTAAAAAGGAATTGGAAAATATTCGACAACGTATTCTTTCCGGAGAGAAGTTTGAAAAGTTGGCTATTTTATACAGTGATGATCAGGAGAGTGCAAAAATGGGAGGATTATTGGGAGATTACATGTCCCGAGGTGAATTAGTTCCTGAATTTTCGGCTGTTGCATTTCGTTTAGAAGAAGGAGAGTTGTCTCGAATAGTGAAAACAGATTTTGGCTATCATATTATTTTAATGGTTGAAAGAAAAGGTCAAAAAGCAAAATTAAAGCATATTTTAATGCGTCCTCGAACATCTCCCGAATCACTTACCAATGCTTCAAATAAAGCTGATAGTGTATATCAAATGTTACAACAGGATAGTATTACATTTGAACGCGCTGCAAAATTATATTCGTCTGATCCGAATACGAAAAATAACGGTGGGGTGTTTATGAATCCTTATACCGGTACTTCAAAATTTTCTGAACAGGTAATCGATCCGGTTGTGTTACGCGTGTTAAAAAATCTTTCTCAAGATCAGATATCTGAACCATTTATGACCTATGATCAAAAAGGTAATCGGGTTTTTAAAATTATCCGATTAATTGATTATGTGCCAAGTCATACTGCGACTATTTTGCAAGATTATGACATTGTAAAACAAATGGCTGTTGAGTATAAGGAGCAGCAAATCCTTAAAAAATGGGTGCTTTCTAAACAAGAAAAAATATATATTCAATTTATGTCAGATATTTATTCTGATTGTGAATATTCTTATCCGGGCTGGCAGCGCTAATTTTATGGGTGTCGTTGTTTACTTATTTCATACAAGGTAATTCCCGCAGCAACCGACACGTTCAATGATGATATTGTACCGTACATTGGTATTTGAACGCAGGCGTCGGACATTTCAATAATGTTTTTGGATATACCTGTTTCTTCAGAACCCATTACAACTGCTATTGGGTTTGATAAACCGGAATCATAAATTTTTTGTGATGATTTTTCAGTGATGCTTATAATAGAAAGTCCTGAGTTTTTTAGGAATTCTATACTTGAGGTAAGTGATTTTACTTTACAAATAGGTATTTTGAAAATAGAACCGGCTGATGTTTTTACTGCATTTTCGTTTATTTGAGCAGCTCCTTTTTGAGGAACAACAACTGCATCAACCCCGAAACACTCACATGATCTGATTATTGCTCCAAAATTTCGAACATCGCTTACTTGATCTAATATGAGGATAAATGGATTTTTTCCCGATTCGTACAGTTCCGGAATAATATTGTGTAAATCACTAAATTCAATAGGGGATGAAAAAGCTATTATACCCTGATGATTTTTTCTTGATATGCTATTCAGTTTTTCGAGAGGAACCGATTTTACCGTAATATTGAGTTTGCGGGCTAAATATATTATTTCGCGAATAAGTTCATTGTCCGATTGTTTTTTTATTAATATTTGATCAATGTTTTGAGCATCTTTGAGAGCTTCGTGAACGGCATGTGTGCCTATTAGTATCGAATTATCCATAATTTAAAATTCAAAATTTTGTGCAGAAAATATACGTCCTTTTTTCCAATTTTGTATAGCTGTTTCTTCAATTTTTGTGAACGATTGTGTTTTGATTATTTGATATGTAGATTCGTATTCATTACTTGTTTTTTGAAATGTTATGCTCTCCATACTTTGAGTTGTGTCGTTTGAATAATGCCAAATGATTTCTGTGGAATTATTTTTTACAAATAGTGGTGCTCCACATAATATATAGACTTTACCAAAATCGGTGTCTTGTCCCATTGCATATGAATTTGTATATACAGTATTTGCGTACTCAATACGTTTGTAGTATTCAGATATTGTTTTTTTAAGAATCTCTGCATCTTGTTGCGTTGAAAGCCATATTTTGTCTAATTCTAATTTGCAACCTATTGGTGTGGTACTGAGAGAATCATAGTTTAATGACTTGAAAACATATGTGCAATTTCGAAGCATTTCACATGCGGTGTTTTCTCGAGGAAATGTTTGAGAAACAACTTGATATGAATGAGGTTTCTTTGAAAATAGCGAATCGCTGTAGAATGAGAAAAGGCCTGTTTTTGTCGGAATTACACTATTATTGTGGATTGAAATCGTTGGCTTTTGAGCTAATGAATCCTTGTTTATAATGTATATATATTTTTGTTGAGGAAAATAATAGGTCATATTTTGATATAGAAAAGGCTCATTCCATATAAATGTATTGTTATTTATCACAAGAAATACATCATTGTCTATACCTGTATTGTTTGTGGGTATTTTTGTTGCATATGTATTTGACTGAGTACGTAAAGTTATTGTAAGACTATCGTTTTGTTTTAAATAATCGGGAATTGTAAAAGAATTATAGATGAATGCATGTGAAATGTGAGCATGATATATACTTGAAGAGTATGGCATTCGAGAGTCCGCATATTCTTCACTGTTTACTGAAAAATTATACGAGAAATAGTCTTGGTTAGTATGTGTGGAAGCCGTATTTAAAAATAAGATATAGAAAATAGTATCTTGAGAATACGAATAATATATATGATATTTTTCAGAACTATTTTGGGCATACCCATCTTTATTTGTATAAGTTATGATAATACAAATAAAGACAAATAAATAAAGGTATGACTGTAAATTATTATGCTTCAGCATTATTTGGCCCGAATCCAGAAGAATTTATAGAACCACCGTTGCCACCTCCAAAACCTTCAATATTTTTAATTTTGCCATGCATAGATTCATATTTTGTAATATTATCTTGGAGTGCTTGCAATAATTTTTTTGCGTGTTCCGGTGTTAGAATTATGCGAGATTTAACATTTGCTTTTTGAATTCCCGGCATAAGGCGCACAAAGTCAACAACAAATTCAGAGGCTGAATGAGTTATTATAGCCAAATTTGAATAAGTTCCTTGTCCGATTTCCTCGGTTAACTCAATGTTCAATTGTTGCTTTTTATTTTTTTCATCCATAATAGATAATTTAAAAGTTTGATACCGTAAAGATAAAAAAATAAGTCATAAGAAAATTTCCTATGACTTATTTTATAAAAATCTCTATAAACAAGGTTTATTTATCTTTGAATTGATCAAATTCTTCTTGAGAACCAACAATAATTTTCTCATATTCTTTTAAACCTGTACCTGCAGGTATTTTATGACCTACAATAACGTTTTCTTTAAGACCTTCTAAGAAATCAATTTTACCATGAATAGCAGCTTCGTTAAGAACTTTCGTTGTTTCCTGGAACGATGCAGCAGAAATAAAGCTGGTAGTTTGTAGAGCAGCACGAGTAATACCTTGCAAAATTTGACTACCAGTTGCAGGATGAGCATCTCGTACCTGAACAAGTTTCAAATCTTTACGTTTCAACCCTGAGTTTTCGTCACGAAGTTTACGCAATGTTGTAATTTGTCCCGCTTTAAATGTTTCAGAATCTCCTGCATCTACCACGATTTTCTTATCATAAATCCAGTCGTTTTCTTCCATGAAAATCCATTTATCGATTATTTGTTTTTCAAGGAATTTACTGTCTCCCGGATCAACAATTTCGATTTTACGCATCATTTGTCGTACAATAACCTCAAAGTGTTTATCATTTATTTTCACACCTTGGAGTCTGTACACTTCTTGAACTTCATTTACAATATATTCTTGTACTTTTGTTGGACCTTTAATAGCTAGTATATCAGATGGTGTAATTGCACCTTCAGAAAGTGACATTCCCGCTTTTACGTAATCATTTTCTTGAACAAGAATTTGTTTTGAAAGCGGCACAAGATATTTTTTTGTCTCACCTGTTTTTGATTGTACTATAATTTCACGATTACCACGTTTGATTTTTCCAAACGAAACTTCACCGTCAATTTCAGATACAACCGCAGGATTCGATGGATTTCGAGCTTCGAATAATTCAGTTACACGTGGTAAACCACCGGTAATGTCACCGGATTTACCGACAGCACGAGGTATTTTAACAAGCGTATCACCGGATTTAACGTCATCACCATCATTTACCGATATGTGTGAACCTACAGGTAAGTTATATGTGTGAATAGTTTTTCCTGCTTTATCAAGAATTTTAATAATCGGGTTTTTCGCTTTATTTTTTGATTCAATAATAATTTTCTCCTCGAAACCTGTTTGCTCATCAGCTTCTTTCTTAAACGTCATACCTTCAATCACATTTTCAAAGGCAATTTCTCCTCCCGATTCAGAAATGATAGAAGCATTATATGGATCCCATTTACAGAGCAACTGACCTTTTGTTGCTTTGTCTCCCGGATAAATATACAGTTTCGAGCCGTATGGAATATTTTGTGATGTAAGCACAATTCCGGTATTCTCATCAATTATTTTAAGTTCACCCAAACGACCGATTACGATATTTACTTTTTCGCCATCCTCGTCAGTTCCCGTAACCATACGTAAATCATCAATTTCAACAATTCCGTTATGTTTTGAGACGATTGTAGATTCTGCAGCAATATTAGATGCAGTACCACCAACGTGGAATGTTCTTAATGTTAACTGAGTACCCGGTTCACCAATAGATTGTGCAGCAATAACACCTACAGCTTCACCTTTTTGAACCATTCGTGCAGTCGTTAAGTTTCGACCATAACATTTTGCACACACACCTTTTTTAGATTCACATGTTAATACTGAACGTATTTCAACTTCTTCTATCGGTGATTCTTCAATTAATCGTGCTGTTTTTTCGGTAATTTCGTTACCTGATTCGAGAATTAATTCTCCTGTATTCGGGTGAATAATATCGTGTACACAGGTTCTACCAAGAATTCTCTCGTAGAGTGATTCAACAATATCATCATTGTTTTTGATATCTGCAGCAATAAGTCCACGGAGTGTTCCACAGTCTTCTTGCGATATCACAACATCTTGCGAAACATCAACTAATCTACGTGTTAAATATCCAGCATCTGCAGTTTTAAGTGCGGTATCGGCAAGACCCTTACGAGCACCGTGAGTAGAAATAAAATACTCAAGTACCGAAAGCCCTTCTTTAAAATTTGCTAAAATAGGGTTTTCAATAATTTCGTTACCAGCAGAACCGGATTTTTGTGGTTTTGCCATCAAACCACGCATACCGCTTAACTGACGAATTTGTTCTTTCGAACCACGAGCTCCAGAATCCAACATCATATATACCGAGTTGAATCCTTGTTTGTCCGAAGATAGTTGTTTCATAACTATGTTGGTCAAATTTGCATTGGTATGTGTCCAAATGTCAATAATTTGATTATATCGTTCGTTATTGGTAATGAAACCCATATTATAGTTAGAAAGCACCTCTTCAACTTGTTCATAACCTGCTTTTACCATTGCTTCTTTTTCTTCAGGAATAATCACATCGGCAAGGTTGAAAGATAACCCACCTTTAAATGCCATTGTATATCCTAAATCTTTCAAATCATCCAAGAAATGAGTGGTACGAGCAATACCGGAATTGTTAAGAATTTCAGAAATAATATCACGAAGTGATTTCTTCGTTAATATTTCGTTAATATATCCGGCTTCTTTAGGAACTATTTCGTTGAAAATAATTCTCCCTATAGTTGTTTTAATAATAGATTTTTCACCATTAATATCTTTATACAGTAGGTTTACGATAGCATGTAATTCAGCTTTTTGTTCATTATATGCAATAAGAGCTTCTTCGCTTGAATAAAAGGTGAGTCCTTCGCCTTTTGCTCCTTCTCGTTCTTTTGTGATATAATATAGCCCCAAGACCATGTCTTGCGATGGTACCATGATTGGTGCACCATTTGCCGGATTTAGAATGTTGTGAGAAGACAACATAAGCAATTGAGCTTCAAGTATTGCTGCGTTTCCTAATGGTAAGTGAACCGCCATTTGGTCACCGTCAAAATCGGCGTTGAATGCGGTACATACTAATGGGTGAAGTTGTATGGCTTTACCCTCAATCATTTTTGGTTGGAATGATTGAATACCTAGCCTGTGGAGTGTTGGAGCACGGTTTAATAATACCGGATGTCCTTTTAGTACATTTTCAAGAATATCCCACACAATAGGATCTTTTTTGTCTACAATCTTTTTAGCAGATTTAACAGTTTTTACAATACCACGTTCTATTAATTTTCTAATAATAAATGGTTTGTAAAGTTCTGCTGCCATATCTTTCGGAATACCACATTCGTGAACTTGAAGGCTTGGTCCTACAACAATTACCGAACGAGCCGAATAGTCAACACGTTTACCTAATAAATTTTGACGGAAACGACCTTGTTTACCTTTTAAGCTGTCACTTAAAGATTTTAAGGCTCTATTTGCATCCGTTTTTACCGCATTTGCTTTTCGTGAATTATCGAGTAACGAGTCAACCGATTCTTGAAGCATACGTTTTTCATTACGAAGAATTACTTCCGGTGCTTTTATTTCAATAAGTCGTTTAAGTCGATTATTTCTAATAATAACGCGTCTATATAAGTCATTTAAGTCAGAAGTTGCAAATCGTCCTCCATCAAGAGGAACTAAAGGACGTAATTCTGGAGGAATAACAGGAACACATTTGATAATCATCCATTCCGATTTGTTTTTTCCTTTTGATGCTCTAAATGCTTCGATTACTTGAAGACGTTTTAAAGCTTCGTTTTTACGTTGTTGAGATGTCTCTTTGTTTGCTTGATCACGTAATTGAAAAGATAATGCATCTAAATCAATTCTTTGTAATAATTCTTCGAGAGCCTCAGCACCCATTTTGGCAATGAATTTTTCAGGATCTGTATTTTCCAATAATTCATTTTCTTTGGGCAATGTTTCAATAATATCTAAATATTCTTCTTCAGATAAAAAATCACCTACTTGAATACCATCTTCTTCTTTTATTCCCGGTTGAACAACAATGTATCGTTCGTAGTAAATAATAGAATCAAGTTTTTTTGTTGGTAAACCTAAAAGGTATCCAATTTTGTTAGGTAATGATCTGAAATACCAAATATGTGCAACTGGTACCGTCAAATTAATATGGCCAATACGTTCACGACGTACTTTTTTCTCGGTTACTTCAACACCACATCTGTCGCAAATAATACCTTTATATCGAATGCGTTTATATTTTCCGCAATGACATTCATAATCTTTTACCGGACCAAATATTCGCTCACAAAACAAACCATCTCGTTCCGGTTTGTATGTTCGATAATTTATAGTCTCCGGTTTTAAAACTTCACCACTTGAACGCTCCAAAATATCTTCAGGAGAAGTAAGGCTTATAGTGATTTGTGAAAAGTTATTTTTTATTCTGTTTTCTTTTCTGAAAGCCATGTTGTAACTTATTAAATTAATATTTTGGTTTATTATTCAAAATCTATGTTAAGACACAATCCGCGCAATTCATGTAATAATACATTGAATGATTCCGGTAATCCCGGTGTCGGTAGTGGTTCTCCCTTAACAATAGCTTCATATGCTTTAGCACGCCCGTAAACATCATCAGATTTTATCGTTAAAATTTCCTGAAGAATATTTGATGCACCAAATGCTTCGACTGCCCACACTTCCATTTCCCCAAAACGTTGACCACCAAATTGAGCTTTACCACCCAATGGTTGTTGTGTAATAAGAGAATAAGGACCGATAGAACGAGCATGCATTTTATCATCAATAAGGTGTCCCAGTTTAAGCATATAAATAATTCCTACAGTTGCCGGTTGATCGAAACGTTCTCCGGTACCGCCATCGTAAAGATATGTTTTACCAAAGTCTGGTACTCCGGCTTTACGTGTATAGTCTGTAATATCATCAAGCGATGCCCCATCAAAAACCGGAGTTGCAAAGTTTACGTCTAATTTTTGACCTGCCCATGCAAGAACAGTTTCATAAATCTGTCCAAGGTTCATACGTGAAGGAACACCCAGTGGATTTAGAACTATATCAACAGTTGTCCCGTCTTCTAAGAATGGCATATCCTCATCACGTACGATACGTGAAACAATACCTTTATTACCATGACGACCAGCCATTTTATCACCAACTTTTATCTTACGTTTTTGTGTAATATATATTTTTGCAAGTTGCATGATACCTGCCGGTAATTCATCCCCAACTGTAATGTTGAATATTTTTCGTTTGAATTCACCGTCAATCTTTTTATACTTTTTCGTATAATTCGATAGTATTTTTACAATTAAATCATTTTTCTCAGTATCGGTTGTCCATTTGTATGGCACAACAAATGAAAAGTCTTTAACTTCATTTAAAAGTTTTTGTGTGAATTTCGAACCTTTAGCGATAACAACATTGTCAGCAAAATCTTTTACGCCCTGAGATGTTTTTCCATTAAGAATGGTAAATAATTTTTCAATTAAAATATCTTTTAGTTTTTGATATTCTTTATTGAAATCCGCATCAATTTTTGCTAAGATTGGTTTCTCATTTGCACGTGTTTTTCTATCTTTAATCGAACGAGTAAATAGTTTTTTATCGATTACTGTTCCGTACAGAGAAGGTCTTGCTTTGAGTGAGGCATCTTTCACATCACCCGCTTTGTCACCGAAGATTGCACGTAATAGTTTTTCTTCAGGAGAAGGATCCGATTCACCTTTTGGTGTGATTTTCCCAATTAAGATATCGCCCGGCTTCACATTTGCACCAATTCGGATTAATCCATTTTCGTCAAGATGTTTAATAGCATCTTCACTTACGTTTGGAATATCAGATGTGAATTCTTCTAAACCTCGTTTTGTATCACGAACTTCCAATACATGTTCGTCAATATGAATTGATGTCAATACATCTTCACGAACCAATCGTTCAGAAATCACAATCGCATCCTCAAAGTTATATCCTTTCCACGGCATAAAGGCTACTTTTAGGTTTTTACCAATACCCAATTCACCATTTTCTGTAGAGTATCCTTCTGTTAAACTTTGTCCCTGTGTAATTCGTTCTCCTTTTTTTACAATTGGACAAAGGTTGATACAAGTGTTTTGATTTGTTTTTTTGAACTTCGTTATTGAGTAAATTTTGAGATTATCATCAAAACTTGCAAATTTTTCTTCTTCTGTTTGGTCGTATAGAACATGTATTTCTTGAGCATCTACATATTTTATAACACCATCTTTTTCAGCAGTAATTTGTACGCGTGAGTCATTAATAACAACTCGTTCCAAACCGGTACCAACAATAGGAGCCTCTGCTTTTAAGAGAGGAACAGATTGGCGCATCATGTTTGATCCCATCAATGCACGGTTAGCATCATCGTGTTCCAAGAACGGAATGAGAGACGCTGCAATAGATGTAATCTGGTTTGGAGCAACATCCATTAAATCAATTTCTTCAGGACCTGCTAATGGATAATCCGCTTCGTAACGAGCTTTAATTCGGTTATTAATAAATTTACCCGTCTCATCAAGAGGAGCGTTTGCTTGTGCAATTGTTTGTTCCTCTTCTTCTTCTGCACTAAGATATATGACACCGTCATTTGATAAATTAACGAGACCATTTTTTGCTTTTCTGTATGGAGTTTCAATAAAACCTAATTTATTGATTTTTGCATACACACAAAGAGAGGATATAAGACCAATGTTTGGACCCTCAGGTGTTTCAATTGGGCAAAGTCTTCCGTAGTGAGTGTAGTGAACGTCACGAACCTCAAATCCTGCACGTTCTCGCGAAAGACCTCCCGGACCTAATGCAGATAATCTTCGTTTGTGCGTCATTTCCCCTAATGGATTTGTTTGATCCATAAATTGAGATAGTTGGTTTGTACCAAAAAACGAATTGATTACCGAAGAAAGAGTTTTTGAGTTAATTAAGTCAATTGGAGTAAAAACTTCATTGTCTCGCACATTCATTCTTTCACGAATTGTTCGTGTCATTCGAGCAAGACCAACACCAAATTGATTATGTAATTGTTCGCCTACTGTACGAACACGTCGATTACTTAAGTGATCAATATCATCTAATTCAGCTTTTGCATTTATAAGTTGAATTAAATATTTAATAATTTGAATAATATCTTGTTTCGTTAAAACTCTGATATCTTCATTTTCAAGATTTGCATTTTTGCCGTATAGTTTTCTATTAATACGGAATCTACCAACTTCACCTAAATCATATCTTTTATCAGAAAAGAATAATTTATCAATCACATCACGAGCTGTAGCTTCATCCGGCGGTTCAGCGTTACGTAATTGTTTGTAAATATGTATAACTGCTTCTTTTTCAGAGTTACACGGGTCTTTTTGTAGCGTGTTGTATATTATATCGTAATCAGAAGAATTTTTGTCTTCTTTATGAATCAAAATTGTTTTTTGACCCGAATCAACAATCATTTCGATATGTTCATTCTCAATGATTACTTCACGTTCAATAATAATTTCATTTCTTTCAATAGAAACAACTTCACCGGTATCTTCGTCAACAAAATCTTCAACCCAAGATTTAAGAACCCGAGCTGCTAATTTTCGTCCTAAAACTTTTTTAAGACCTGTTTTTGAAACTTTAACTTCTTCAGCAAGTTCAAATATTTCTAATATGTCGCGGTCACTTTCAAAACCGATAGCACGGAAGAGAGTTGTAACCGGTAATTTCTTTTTTCTATCAATATATGCATACATGACACTGTTAATGTCTGTAGCAAACTCAATCCAAGCACCTCTAAATGGAATAACGCGGGCTGAGTATAATTTTGTTCCGTTTGCGTGTGTACTCTGTCCAAAGAATACTCCAGGAGAACGGTGTAATTGAGATACAATAACACGTTCGGAACCATTAATAATAAATGTTCCTCTCGGTGTCATAAATGGAATTGTACCCAAATAGACTTCTTGCACAACCGTATCAAAATCCTCGTGCTCAGGATCGGTACAATATAATTTTAACTGAGCCTTCAAAGGAACACTAAATGTGAGTCCTCTGTCAAGACATTCTTCTATAGAATAACGAGGTGAGTCTAACTGATAATCGATAAATTCTAAAATAAAATTATTTCGTGTATCAGAAATAGGGAAGTTTTCGTTAAAAACAGCACTAAGACCTTCGTTTTTTCTCTCTTCAGGATTGGAATCAACTTTAAAAAATTCACTAAAAGACTTTAGTTGAATTTCTAAAAAATCCGGATAATCCAGTTTATTTTGTATTGATGCGAAGCTTATTCTTTCCTTGGTTTCCATTGCGAAAAGGATGAAATGATTGAACTATATTATTTAAAACATGAAAAGGTTTAAGTCATTTTATGACTTAAACCTATTATTTGTAAGAAGATGTGCTTCTATTTAAGTTCAACTTCCGCTCCAGCTTCTTCTAATTGTGATTTGATTTTTTCAGCTTCATCTTTTGTTACTCCTTCTTTTAATGCTTTTGGTACGTTGTCAACGATGTCTTTTGCTTCTTTAAGACCTAAACCTGTTAAATCTTTCACTATTTTCACTATTTGAAGTTTTGCTCCACCCGGAGAAACTAAAACTACATCAAAAGATGTTTTTTCTTCAGCAGCTCCATCGTCACCGTCACCGGCTGCTGGTCCTGCTACTGCCACTGCAGCTGCTGCTGCCGGCTCGATTCCATACTCATCTTTTAAGATGTCTGCTAATTCTTTAACGTCTTTAACGCTAAGATTTACTAATTCTTCTGCTAATTTTTTTAAATCTGCCATGTTTTGATTGATTTAATATTTACTGTACTTACTTTATTATTATTAATTTTCCTTTTCAGATAATGATTTTACAAGACCAGCAATAGTTTTTTCGCCGGATTGTAAAGACCCCACAAGAGTTTGAATAGGAGATTGTAACAATGTGATAATATCTCCCAATAATTCTTCACGAGACTTAATGTTTGTTAAGCTATCAAGTTGATCATCGCCTATGTATATTGACTCTTCTGCAAAAGCTCCTTTTAATAATGGTTTTTCTTTACCAGATTTACGGAACTCTTTAATTAGTTTTGCCGGAACATTAGCTGTTTCACAAAATAACACTGAAGTATTACCTTTTAACACATCATATAATTCCTCATATTCTCCATCAACTTGTTCAAGAGCTTTTTTAAGCAAGGTGTTTTTTACGACAACAATTTCAATGTCTTTTTCAAAACATTTTTTTCGTAAACTACTTGTATCAACAGCATTTAATGCTTCGATATCTGTTATATAAAAATGAGAATTATCTTGTATTTTTTTAACAATATCCTCAACTATATTTCTTTTTTCTGCTATATCCATAATGTATGTCTTAATATAGTTTTTTTGTGTTAAACAAAAGCTTTAGTGTCTATTTGTATTCCTTTACTCATTGTTGACGATATATAGATACTTCTAATATATGTGCCTTTAGCCGATGCCGGTTTCAGTTTATTAATAACTTCAATAAACATGTGAGCGTTTTCAGCTATTTTTTCAGACGTAAACGACACTTTACCAATTGTTGAGTGAATAATACCATATTTATCAACTTTAAAGTCAATTTTACCGGCTTTTATCTCTTCCACAGCTTTACCGATATCCATAGTTACTGTACCACTTTTTGGGTTTGGCATAAGACCACGTGGTCCTAATACTCGACCTAAAGCACCAATTTTTGCCATTACAGTTGGCATGGTAATAATTACGTCAATATCTGTCCAACCACCTTTGATTTTTTCGATATATTCTTCTAAACCAACATAATCTGCACCTGCATCGGTTGCTTCTTTTTCTTTATCAGGAGTACAAAGAACCAATACTTTTGCATCTTTTCCTGTTCCGTTTGGAAGAGTAACCACACCACGAACCATTTGATTGGCTTTTCGAGGATCAACTCCTAAACGAATATCAATATCAATAGAAGCATCAAATTTAGTTGTTGTAATTTCTTTAACTAATTTAGCAGCTTCTTCTACTGAATATGCTTTTGTGCTATCTAATTTTTCTATAACACTTTTTTTATTTTTTGTAAGCTTCATTCTTTTTTGTTTTAAACTGTTGTTGGCATTTTACCTTCAATTGTTATTCCCATACTTCGAGCTGTACCTGCTACCATTTGCATTGCTGAATCCACAGTAAAGCAATTTAAATCTTGCATTTTACCCTCAGCAATGTTTTTTACTTGTTCCCATGAAATAGACGCAACTTTTTTTCTATTCGATTCGGGAGAACCTTTTTTGATTTTAGATACTTCCATTAATTGAACAGCTACAGGAGGTGTTTTTATAATGAATGTAAATGATTTGTCGGAGAATACCGTAATGATTACCGGTAATACTTTTCCAGCTTGGTCTTGGGTTTTTGCATTAAATTGTTTGCAAAACTCCATAATGTTTACCCCTTTTGCTCCTAATGCTGGTCCAACCGGAGGAGAGGGGTTAGCTGCTCCACCTTTAATCTGTAATTTAATCAGCCCTTGTACTTCTTTTGCCATAATGCTTTACTTTATTATTATGATTCCTTTTCTACTTGCATGAAACCGAGTTCTAAAGGTGTTTTTCTGCCAAAGATTTTTACCATTACTTTTAATTTTTTCTTTTCTTCGTTTATTTCTTCAATAATACCCGAAAAGCTATTGAATGGTCCATCTGTAACTTTTACAATTTCGCCAACAATAAAAGGCACTGTTATTTCCTCGTCTTGTTCTGCTAACTCGTCAACTTTACCTAGAATTCGATTTACTTCTGTCATTCTTAATGGTACAGGATTTCCACTTTTTTCTGTACCTAAAAAACCTATTACGCCATTAGTGTTATTTATAACGTGAGGAACTTCCCCAACTAATGCTGCTTCAACTAATATATAACCAGGAAAAAAGTTACGCTCTTTACTGATTTTTTTTCCGTTTCTAATTTGAATTACTCGTTCAGTCGGAATTAATATTTGTGACACATAATCAGTAAGATTGTTTCGTGAAATCTCCACTTGAATTAAATCACGAATTTTCTTTTCTTTACCACTTATAGCTCTAACTACGTACCACTTTTTTTCAATATCGCTCATAATCAATGTTTATTCAAGAATTTTGTACAAAAAATCTTTCATTAATACTGAAAAAGTTGTATCCATTAATAAAACTATTAATGCGAATATAAAAGTTGCAGTTAAAACGACAATTGCACTCGATTGTAACTCTCGCCATGTTGGCCAAGTCACCTTGTGTGCTAATTCGTTATAAGATTCTTTTACGTATGTTTTTAATCCCATTGTATTATTATTGTTTGCAGGGGAGGAGAGGCTCGAACTCCCGACACCTGGTTTTGGAGACCAGTGCTCTACCAACTGAGCTACACCCCTAAAAATAATTTGAAGGTATACACATATACCTTCAAATTAATGTTAGTTATAATATATTATCATTATTCAATGATTTCAACAACTTGTCCTGCTCCAACTGTTCTACCACCTTCACGGATTGCAAAACGTAATCCTTGGTTAATAGCTACATTTGCAATCATTTCAACAGTTATTGTTACGTTATCACCCGGCATAACCATTTCTACACCATCAGGTAATTTGATTTCTCCGGTAACGTCTGTTGTTCTTATATAGAACTGTGGACGATATTTGTTATGAAATGGAGTATGACGACCACCTTCTTCTTTTTTAAGCACATAAATTTCTGCTTTGAATTTTTTATGTGGAGTAATAGAACCTGGTTTGCAAATAACCATACCTCTTTTTACATCATTTTTGTCAATACCACGTAAAAGGATACCTACATTATCTCCTGCTTGACCTTCATCAAGTATTTTACGGAACATCTCAACACCTGTACATGTTGTTTTTAAGTCTGCACCAAAACCAATGATTGACATATCATCACCTGTTTTGATGATACCTGTTTCAATTCTACCTGTAGCAACTGTTCCACGTCCTGTGATTGAAAAGATATCTTCAACCGGCATTAAGAATGGTTTTTCAGTTTCACGAGTTGGAATTGGAATCCAGCTATCAACAGCTTCCATTAATTCCATTATTTTATCTTCCCATTTTTCTTCTCCGTCTAATGCACCTAATGCAGAACCTTGAATAATAGGAGTGTTGTCTCCGTCAAATTCGTAGAAAGATAATAAATCTCTTATTTCCATTTCTACTAATTCTAACATTTCCTCATCGTCAACCATATCCACTTTGTTCATAAACACAGCGATTTTAGGTACGTTTACCTGACGAGCAAGAAGGATGTGCTCACGTGTTTGAGGCATCGGTCCGTCTGTTGCTGCAACAACTAGTATTGCACCATCCATTTGTGCAGCACCTGTTACCATATTTTTTACATAATCGGCGTGACCTGGACAGTCAACATGTGCATAGTGACGATTTGCTGTTTGATACTCAACGTGTGAAGTATTAATTGTAATACCTCTTTCTTTTTCTTCAGGTGCATTGTCAATTGAATCAAAACTTCGTAATTCAGACAATCCTTTTTTTGCTAATACAGTCGTAATCGCTGCAGTTAACGTTGTTTTACCGTGGTCAACATGGCCAATTGTACCTATGTTAACGTGTTCTTTTGACCTATCAAATTTTTCTTTAGCCATTTTCAATAATTATTATTTATTTAAACATATAAAATTTTACCTATCAATATTTTGAGCCAATGACGGGAATTGAACCCGTGACCTCTTCCTTACCAAGGAAGCGCTCTACCCCTGAGCTACATCGGCTAAATCAACTCAGGGATATTACAATCCCCGAAAAATCGGAGTGCAAATTTATATTATTTTTTCAAAAACAAAAAATATTATGTTATTTTTCTTGTTTTCCTTTAATTTTAATAATTTGTCTTCGAAGTGCTTCGACTACATTATCAATTGCTTCTTCGAATGATTTTCCTTGTTTTTTTGCAAACAAATCGTTTCCCGGTATAGCTATTCTTACTTCTGCTTCTTTGTTTTCTTCATCTGATGCGTTTGCAACTTTAAAAAAAACTTCTGCGGAAATAAGTGTATCAGAAAAATTTTCAAGTTTATTAATCTTTTTTATTGTAAACTCTTTTAGTTTAGCGTCTGCTTTGAAGCCGACAGATTGAATTTTCACTTCCATAATTCCTATATTAATTTCTCGGATGAGTTTGTTTATAAATATCTTTTAATTTTTCAAAAGAATTGTGCGTATATATTTGTGTCGCAGATAAATTAGCATGACCTAATAATTCTTTTATATCATTTAAATCTGCCCCTTCGTTTAATAAGTGTGTTGCAAATGTGTGTCGCAATACATGAGGACTTTTCTTTTCTATTGTTGTTATATAGGATGTGTATTTTTTTACTATCCTGTAAATTAAATTGTCGTATGATTTTTTTCCTAAATCCGTCACTATTAAATAAGTATTGTCTTTGGTAATTTTATTTCGTTCTAATAGATATTCTTTTATATGTTTGGTGGTTTCTTCTATAAGAGGAATGATTCGTTCTTTATTTCTTTTGCCGTGCACCTTTACGGTTTTTTGTTGAAAATCAATAGAGTGTACATGCAAATTAACCAATTCTGAACGCCGCATGCCGGTAGTATAAAGTAGTTCTATTATTATTTTGTTTCGTTGTGCAGAAAAACCTTCACCAAAATCTATTGAATCTAAAAGTGTTAGAATTGATTTTTGTTCAATAAAGTAAGGTAATCTTTTTTTTGTTTTTAACGACTTGATTTTATTGGTCGGATTGTCCTTTACTTTTCTTTGTTTCTGTAAAAACAGAAAAAATGAACGCACTGCTGTTATTTTTCGATTTATTGAGCGTGGCGTTAAATCCTTTTCTGATAACGATACTACCCAATTTCGAATGGTTTTGTCAGTACATTCACTAATAATTGTTGTGTCAATGAACGCAATAAAATCTCGAAGATCTATTTTGTATGATGTGACGGTATATTTTGAACTTCTTTTTTCATAGGTAAGATAGTTCAAGTATTGAGATAATAATTCCTGATTTTCATCGGAATTATTGTTCTTCATCAAGTTGCATTTTTTGTTTGTATACAGCTTTAATGCGTTGTTCTCGCTCTTCAGTTGATGGCTTCGTGTACGCTTGTCGGTTACGCAACTCTTTTACCACACCTGTTTTTTCAAATTTTCTTTTGAATTTTTTGAGTGCTCTATCTATGTTTTCACCCTCTTTTATTGGTACAATAATCATATTATTTTCCTTTTAATGATTTTTTTAAATTGACTGCAAATTTATGAACTTCATTTCGTTTGAGCAAATATTTTGGTTAAAATGTTCGAAGATATTTATGTAATCTTTCGTATTCTTCTTTTTTGATGATGTTATTTGTTTCTAATTCGTCTATACTTTTAATTTTTCCGGTGATTTTTTTATATAAAAAAATATCTTTGCTTATATAATAATCGCTATATGGGTGCTCAAGGATTTCTTGGAATGCTGCGGTGTTTATGTTTATTTTTCGAATTTCAAGAGTATCTATATAGCATCTTTTTGTGATTTGTATAATGGCGGTGCTGTCAAGTGAAAATACTTCTTCTAATTGTACAAAGGTATAATATCCGCCTAATTTTTTTCTATATTCTATTATCTTTTCTGATCGGTATTCTCCAATCATATAAATGCTTTGGAGCTCGGAGGCATTGCAGGTATTTAAATTTATATTCTTTGAAAGAGGAGGTGTTTTATATTTTTTTTTGGTATAATCTGTCTTTCTTTGTTTTCTCTTTCTTGCCGTAGTTTGTATCTGTTTTTTTATTTTATCATAAATATATTGGTTCAATCCGTAGATTGTAAGAATATCTTTTTTTGTGTAAAATACGCCACCTTTATTTCGATAATTTATAATTATATGTGCTTGTTTTTTTGGTATGCCTATCGATGTTAATTCTTCATATGTTGCAGAGTTTATATCGATAATTGTATCTGTTCTAATGTGTGTTGTGGTATAATTATGAGCTTTTTTTTGTTTCGTATTCTCAATTTCAATATCCGTAAATGGAAACGATTCCGGGGGCTTGAGTTTTGATATAATTATATATGCTATAAGTATTATGCTGATAATTATAATACTTATTTGAATATGTTTGCTTATGCGGTGTAAATGTTGCGGACTATATTTTGACAATGCTGTTATTTATATTGTTTAAGTTTACCTGTTTTGAGTTTATGCCAATATTGGTCTAAATCTTTTTTTATTCGCGGCGAAAAAACAATTAAGCCAATAATGTTTGGAAATGCCATGCAGAGCAGCATCATGTCTGTAAAGTTTATGACGTTTCCTGCAGATGATGATGCGCCAACTACGATAAAAAACAAGAATATAATTTTGTATATGGTGTCTGAAATCTGACGACTTCCTAATTTTCTTTCGAATAAATTTCCAAATAAATAATCAAATCCTTTTAATCCGTAGTATGACCATGAAATGAGTGTTGAAAAGGCAAATAGTAAGATGGCTGCTAAAAGAACCCATTTGAACCACGGAAAGATGCTGCTAAATGCTGCCGATGTTAACTGTGCTCCTTGATATTGTGAGGTGTATTCGGGAGTATAAAATCCGGTAAAAAGTAGAATGAATGCAGTGAGTGAACATATAATTACGGTGTCGATAAATGGTTCTAAAAGTGCAACAATCCCTTCGCTTACGGGTTCTTTTGTGTTTACTGTGGAGTGGGCAATTGCAGCCGATCCTATACCTGCCTCGTTGCTGAATGCTGCTCGTTGTATTCCCATAATCAGCACACCTATAAATCCTCCGTATATAGCTTTTGATTCAAAAGCTCCTCTGAAAATTAATTGTGCAACTTCGCTTACGTGACTGATATTTAAAATTATAATAGTAAAAGCTGTTATTAAATAGATACTAGCCATTATCGGAACTATTTTACTTGTAACTTTTGCAATTTTTGTGATGCCTCCTATTATTACTACTCCTACAAGAATTGCAAAAATAATCCCAAATTCCATCCCAAATTCGGATAGAGAGGGTATAAGCATTTTTATGTTTTCAAATGATTGATTAGCCTGAAACATATTTCCTCCTCCAAGAGAGGTAAGTATGAGCAGTATTGAAAATACTACAGCTAATCCTTTTCCAATTTGTTTTCTGATGCCTTTTTGCCCGAATGTATATTTTAAATAGTACATGGGGCCACCTGAAATTTCTCCTCGTGAATCTATTCTTCGATACTTTACACCGAGGGTTGCTTCGGTAAATTTTGATGCCATTCCTAGAAAACCCATAAGAATCATCCAAAATGTTGCTCCAGGGCCTCCCATGCTGATGGCAAATGCGACACCGGCAATATTTCCTAATCCGACTGTTGCGGAAAGTGCTGTAGTGAGAGCTTGAAAATGAGAAATTTGTCCTTTTTTCTTGTCCTGAGGATCATCGTATTTCCCTCTAATTAAATGTATTGCGTGGGGAATTCCTTTTAGGTTTATTCCTTTGAATTTAATTGTAAAAAAAACAGCACCGAAAAGTAACCATACCACGATAAGCGGAATGCTTGTTTTTTTTTCGGTTCCATTAGGGTGAAGAATTGGAGCACCATTTTCGTCATATATTATGGGGTCGTATAGGTTTAATAGGTCAAATACATCTATCATCAGAATTGTGCCTATGGCATCTGTAAGAATTCCAAAAAAGTGGTTGAGTTTTTCTGATGCATTTTGTGGACGTATGCGAAAAGTTTCGGTATGCGTATTACTTTTTCGATCCGTAATTGTGATTTTGTATTTTTTTCCTTCGTGCAGGTTGTATGCCGAATCGGATGTGAGTGGAATTTCTTCTTTTGTCCATTGGTATACATATGGGGGATGACCGTTTTGTATATTTTGAATATATGCTTTACCATCGTGATTTTCGATTGTTTCATTTTTTGTTGTAATCGAAAACTGAAATGTTTTGCTATCTGTTTCGGTCTCATTGGCAACAGAAAGAAATACTGTAAAAAGATATAAAAAAACGAGTGTTATTTTTGTTTTTTGTAATCCTGTCATATGTGTTTTTTTTCAAAAATACGGTATATATTATTAGTAATGAAATTTTATTTTTAAAATGGGTATCCTATGCCTATTGAAAAGTTGTAATCTTCAGATTTCATTTCTCTATTTCCCCATATTATATGAGAGTTTGTGCCGTCTATTTCATAGGGTTCTCTAAATTTCACACCAAAATCAGTACGAAAAATTAAAAATGACAAATCAAAGCGGATCCCAAACCCGGTGGAAACTGCAAGTTCGTTCCAGAAATTAGTAAGCATAAATTCTGCTCCTTCAATTTCGTTGTTGTTAAATGCCCACACATTTCCAATGTCAAGAAAAACAGCCCCTTCTAATATCCAAAATAAATTGAAGCGACTTTCTAAGTTTGCTTCAAGTTTAATGTCTCCTAAATTATATTGAAGTGTGGATGTGCTATCTTTATGCGATCCGGGGCCTAAGGTGTGAGTCGCCCATCCTCTCATGCTGTTTGCTCCACCAACATAGTACCGTTTAATGCTTGGAACCCAATCTGAATTAAGGTAAGGAACTGTAACTCCACCGAAAATTCGTGAGGCTATAAGTATGTCGGAGTTTATGTTGTGATAATATCTAAAATCTGCTTCAGTTTTAAAATATTGAGCAAAAGTAACATTAAATGTTTCGAATTTATCAAGTTCATTATTAATTAGTTTGTGAATTCCATACATGGCATTTCCTGAACTTTCGACGTAAAATTTCAGATAATAATAATCTCGTAAACTTTGTGGATTTTTGTTGTAAAACACAAAAGAGTAGTTTGAACTGTAAATTAAATAATCTTCGTAACTATATTTATAGTAATCTTTGCTTGCAATAAATGCTCTAAATTTGACAGACCTGTCATAATAATTAATATAACTGATGTCGACTGGATTGAAATTATGGGTTAAATAATTGTTGCCAAACCATGTGTATCCGTATGAAAAATGGGAGGTGGGACGAGTGAAATAGCTTGAACGATTATAATTATATTGTATGAGAAATGTTGTGGAGGGGCGATATTTTTTATCGAATTTTTGTGGTTTTATCGGCGATAAAAAAAGAGGAAAATCAAGTCTAGTTTCAATTCCATACTCTTGGGTGTTAAACAATGCTGTTTCATTTTCTATGTCAAACGATACATTTCGTTCTGCTGCTGCTGATAATTTTATTTGAAAAAACTCGGCCCCTTTAAATATATTTTTATGGTTATATGAAATATTCGTTTCTGCTCCCCAATCACCACCGGTGTTTGTTCCTTCAATTTCTATGGTAAAAGCTTGTTGGGTTACCGGATTTATTTTTATAATACAATCTATATAAACATATGTGCTGGTGTCTTCGGTTTCAACGGGGTTAAAAGAAATCGTAATATTTTTAAATAATTTATTTACAATAAGACTTTTGTGGGTTTTTTCTATATCGTTTATGTTATATAGTTCATTGTTTTTTATGTATAAACTTCGAGAAATAACATTTGGACTAACATAAAGTGAATCTTTATATTTGAATATAATTGTGTCGTTTTGTGTGTACGATTCTGTGTATGATTCTGTTTTTTTTAAAGAAAAATCAGGATAAATAATTGTTTTTCGAATTTTGTATTGAGGGTATAATTGTGATTCATTTTTGGTGTATGGTTTTATGCCTATTGCTATGTTTACGGTATAATTATCTTGAGCGGTATCGGCGGTAAAGTATATGTCGTTTGTGGTAAACGAATAATATCCATGATTTTGAATATGTCGTGTGAGTGTCTGTCGTTCTTCCAACATTGTTTGAATATTGAAAATATTTCCCTTTTTTATTTGGGATTCTTTAGAGAAAATATCTACAAGTCGTGCAATGTTGCTGTCAGGAATTTCATATTCAATTGTATTGATTATGTAAGGTGTGCCCGGGTCAATATTGTAAGAGACTTTTATTTTTTTGTTATGTATTCCTTTAGGTTTTATGTCGTGCTGTATTTTCGGATAATAGTACCCTTGTTCTTTTAAGTAAATGATAAATTGTTGTATTGTTTTTGCATTTGCTGTGGAATCGTAAATAACCGGCTCTTCTCCAATTGTTTCTCGTATCCATGTTCCAAATCTACCATCACTATTTTTAAATGTATTGTATACACGTAAGTGAAATAATATACCAAGTGTTTTTCTGTTGGGGGGTTGTTGGAGATAATTTTCTATTTCTGAGCCACTTATTTTAGGTGCTTTTTTTATGCTTATTTTGTTTTTTACAAGAAGTGTTTCGTCTTTTTCAAGGTGTCTGGTCACACTACACGATACGCTCCCCATGATGAGTGTTATCATGCAGAGTTGACAAAAAGCCTTTGTTATTTGTGTGAAAATATCAGTCAATTTATTGTATTTTTGACAAAAATACGATTTCATCTGGATTTATTGAATATGTTTTTTTGTTTTACCTATGTTAACGAAGAATAAATTAAAAGAATTACGGTTTTTTCAGCAAAAAAAATATCGTGATACTCACGAAGTTTTTATTGTTGAGGGTACAAAATCTGTTTGTGAAGTTTTGCAAAGTGACTGGCAGATTGAGACTTTGGTTGCTTTTGAGAAATGGATTGGAAAATATGCTTCCGAGCTTTCTTCTGATGCATGTTTGTCTGCTACCACTGAGCAACTCTCTAAATTATCGTTATTGCATACACCTCAAGATGTTTGGGCTGTAGTAAAACGAAAAAAAACTATACACACCACATCATCTGCAGTGACTCTCGTTCTCGATGGGATTCGAAACCCCGGTAATATGGGCACTATTCTAAGAATAATGGATTGGTTTGGCTATTCTCACATTATGTGTTCACATGATTGTGTTGATGTGTTCAATCCGAAGGTTGTGCAAGCATCAATGGGTGCAATCTTACGAATACAGGTATCGTACCAAGACCTACCTTCCGTTTTATCTGAAGCAACAGTGCCAATTTTTGCTGCATGTATGCAGGGTAATAATATATATACAGAATCTTTACCTAACCAAGCGTATGTTGTACTCGGGAATGAGGGTGATGGTATTTCGGATGAGGTGCTTCAGTTTGTTTCTACCCGTATAGCTATCCCCTCGGGTGTTAAATCGAGTGGAGCTGAATCTCTCAATGTAGGTGTTGCCGCAGGTATTATTTGTTCTGAGTTTTTTCGAGTAAATTTTAAGTAGTTTTTATTTGTTCTGCGTTATTGCCAATGCACAATTGATACCATCAGTTGCTGAGGAAACAATTCCGCCGGCATAACCTGCTCCTTCTCCACAGGGATATAAGTTTATTATGTCTTCATGATGTAGTCGTGTCGGTTCGCGTGGAATACGAATTGGTGACGATGTACGTGATTCCACCCCAACTAAAATGCCGTCGTTCGATGCAAATCCGCGAATTCGTTTGTTAAATACTTTAAAAGCTTCTTGTAGTTTTTCGGCAATTGGTTCCGGTAGCCAAAAGTGAAGAGGTGAGCTGATAATTCCCGGAGTATAAGAACATTCCGGTAGGTTTTGAGATATTTTTTTTGACATAAAATCACTGATTCTCTGTGCCGGTGCTTGCAGGTTGATTCCACCGTTTTGGAATGCTAATGATTCAAGGTGTTCTTGGAATTTTAGCCCGGCAAAAACTCCATGCTCTTTAAATGGTTCGTAGTCTTTTTCATCTAAAGAGACAACAATTCCCGAGTTTGCAAATTTTGAGTTTCGTAATGAATTTGACATGCCGTTTACAACTAATTGCTGTGGATGTGTAGATGCCGGAACAATAATACCGCCGGGACACATGCAAAACGAGTATACGCCTTTGTCTGAGGTGTGTGCCAGAGAATATTCTGCAGGTGGCAAATATGGTGATGAAACCCCATGATATTGGTTGTTATTAATAAATTCTTGGGGATGTTCTACGCGAACACCCATTGCGGTAGGTTTGCTTTCAATACGAATGCCTGATTCGTGCAAGGCATAATAAACATCACGGGCAGAGTGTCCGCTTGCTAATATTACCTGTTTTACTGCAATCGTAGTGTTCGAATCTAATATGAGTTCCGATATTCTATTGTTTTCGGTTTTGAATCCGCTTACGTGAGTGGAAAAGTGTATTTCGCCGCCGCAGTCCAGAATCGTTTGACGAATATTCTTTATTATATCGGGTAACTTGTCGGTTCCGATATGTGGATGAGCATCAATACTAATTTGTTTGTTTGCTCCGTGTAAACAGAGTAAATCAAGAATTCTTTGTGGGTCACCCTTTTTCTTCGAACGGGTATATAATTTTCCGTCAGAAAATGTTCCGGCACCGCCTTCTCCAAAACTGTAATTTGAATGTTCGCGTACATCTTTATTTTGATGCAACATTGCGATGTCTATTTTTCGTTTTTCAACAGTTTTGCCACGTTCAAGAATAATGGGTTTATATCCCTGTTCAATTAAAGTAAGTGCGGCAAATAATCCTGCAGGTCCACAGCCAATTATATGAACCTCTTCTGCTGAGTCAACTTGTTGTCGATTGAAGAGAATTTCTTTTTTCGGAAGTGTTTGTATTGAGTTGCAGGCATATTCTATGGTGAGATTATACTGAATATTACGTGAACGTGCATCAAGTGAACGGCGAATTATTCGTATATCGTTTATAGACTGTACCGGTATTCCAATTTTATTTGAAATAGAATTTTTAATTGTTTGTGTGTGGTTTGATGCTTTTGGTGAAAGTCGTATTTGTATAGTTGCTATCATATTATTCAAAGTGAAGTGAGAAAATTACCATTCGTGATTTGAGTTTTTCTAATGCTCTTGAGTATTCAATTGATTCTTGTATGAGAATGTCTTTTAAACCAAAACTAAATTTTATTTCGGTTGATAATTTAAAGTATACGAGGTACCAATCGACACCAAAGCCAAATTCATAATAATAATCAAGTGGTTCTTGGCGAATGGTATAATCGCTGTTTTCTTTTTGCACCCGTTTGGTTTCTAAATCATATTTTAATGCCATGCCGACGAGTAAGTACATTCTGTAATTATTTATTCGTGTTGCACGTATTTTTACACTTATGGGAGCATCAATATGAATGGAGGGCAGTTTCATATTGTAGGTGTAAAAACTGATTTCTTCTTCGGTTGAACTGAAATCTCTCATTTTGTATACAAGATTTCGCTGACTAAATATAAGTCCCGGCAGAAATCGGAGATTAAAATGGTTACCCATACGTAAATCGCTGACTATTCCTAAATGAATTCCCGGTGTGCTCCGTGAATCTATATGGTATACAGAGTCTGTGTTCCCGGCAAAAAGAAGATATTTTGAAGGGGTGATTCGGTAATCTAATTTGTTAAAACCTAAAGTAAAACCTAAATGAAAAGGACGATTATCATAACCTGGATTGTATTGAATCTTTTTCTTTTGTCCAAATCCGGAAAAAGAAAAACAAACAAGAAATACGCAAATTGTAAGTGCAGGTCTTAAAAGTTTCAAAATAGGTTTACTAAATGTGTGAAAAATATAACGTGTGTTTTTATATTTATTTTATGCAAATATATAAACTTGCAATACCAAACGAGAGTTTTTTGTAAATAATTGTTTTGAACCCGATGTTTTGTAGTTTTTCTATAAAAGCATCACCATAGGGAAAATTTTCTACAGACTCAGGTAAATATTTGTATGCATCGAAGTTTTTTGAAATAATTTTTCCAATTCTTGGTAATAAGTATTCAAAGTATATATAGTATAGTTGTTTTATTGGAAAACGTTCCGGTTTTGAGAATTCTAATATTGCAGCTACACCATCATTTTTTAGAACACGGTAGTTTTCTTCGAGACCGGCTTGTAAATTCTCAAAGTTTCGAACGCCAAATCCTGTAAGGCTTGCATCAAAATAGTTGTCGGAAAAATCGAGATTTTCGGAGTCTCCTTTTTGAAGGCTTATAACTGAAGAAAGTTTCTTTTTTTGTACTTTTTCTATGCCTTTTTCGAGCATTTTTTCAGAGATGTCAATGCCAATAATTGTGTGAGGAGATAATTTTTTTGCAGCGAGAATTGCAAAATCTCCGGTGCCCGTTGCAATGTCTAATATTATATGTGGATTATATTTTTTTATCAGCTTTATTGCCTTTTTTCGCCATATTTTATCAATATTTAAAGAGAGTATATGATTAAGAAAATCATAGCTGTGAGCAATGTTGTTAAACATTAGTGCCATTTGTTTTTTGTGACTGAGATTTGAGTTTTTATACGGGTTTATCATTCTCTTTTTAATTTATGATTGCAAAGATACTGTTTCTTATGAAAAAGTAATGATAAAAAAGCCAATCTCATTTTTGATACTTCTTTATTAAGTAAAATTTCGGGTTTATTCTATCTTTGTGGAAAATTCGAACAATGAAGTTTTCTATTTTACACAAGGATTCTCAATCGCAGGCTCGAGCCGGTGTTGTTGAAACAGATCATGGGCATATTGAAACCCCAATTTTTATGCCGGTTGGAACCTTGGGTGCTGTTAAGGGGGTGCATAGTCGCGAGTTGGAACAGGATATTCAGGCACAAATTATTCTGGGAAACACCTATCATCTTTACTTGAGACCGGGTATGGAGGTTATTAAAAATGCCGGTGGATTACATTCTTTTATGAATTGGAAGAAACCAATTTTAACTGATAGTGGCGGGTATCAAGTTTTTTCTTTAACCCACAATAGAAAGTTAACCGAAGAAGGTGCGGTGTTTAAATCGCATATCGATGGTTCTCGTCATGTGTTTACTCCCGAAAATGTTGTTGATTTTCAACGAAATATTGGTTCTGATATTTGTATGGCTTTAGATGAATGTACGCCATATCCCTGTGATTATGAATATGCTAAAAACTCCATGAATCTTACTCATCGTTGGCTCAAACGAGGTGTGGAGCATTTTAAAAATACCGAAGCTCTCTATGGTGCTTCGCAAACTTTTTTTCCTATTGTGCAAGGGAGTGTATACAAAGATTTACGTGTACAGTCTGCGGAGTTTATTGCCGATCAAAATATGGAAGGAAATGCTATTGGTGGCTTGAGTGTTGGCGAACCAATCGATGATATGTATGAAATGCTTGAGGTGGTTAATGGTATTTTACCTCATGAAAAACCACGATATTTAATGGGGGTTGGAACGCCTGTTAATATTTTAGAAGCAATAGCTCTTGGTACCGATATGTTCGATTGTGTTATGCCTACTCGTAACGGTCGCAATGGAATGATGTTTACCTGGAATGGTATTATGAATATGAAAAACAAAAAATGGGAACAAGATTTTTCGTGTTTAGATGAAGATGCTCTTTCGTATGTCGATACGGCATATTCGAAAGCATATGTGCGACACTTATTTCATGTCGGTGAAAGATTAGGTGCTCAAATTTTGAGTATCCATAATTTAGCCTTTTATTTGGCATTAGTGAAAACTGCACGAGAAAAAATTATACAGGGTGAATTTGCTTCGTGGAAACAAAAAATGGTTGTTCAATTGGCTCAACGTATCTAAATAAGTGATGTTAAAAAAAATAGATTTATATATCATAAAAGGGTTTTTGGGAACATTTTTCTTCTCTATTGTTATTATTATGAGTATAGCAATAGTTTTTGATATTCAAGAGAAGTTTGATGATTTTATAAATGCTCCTATTAAAGAAATAATTTTCGATTATTATTTAAATTTTATTCCTTTTTATGTAAATCTTTTTTCTTCCTTATTTGTTTTTATTTCCGTTGTTTACTTCACCTCACGAATAGCTAATAATTCAGAAATTATTGCAATTCACGCAAGCGGTATTAGTCTCAATCGTTTTTTGCGACCATATATGATTTCTGCCACTATTTTAGCGATTCTTTCTTGGTTTATGATTATGTATATTATTCCTGATGCAAATAAAATTCGGCTTGCTTTTGAAGACAAATATGTGTTTAGTCGTTTTCAGAATTGGGATCGTGATATTCACAGACAGGTACGTCCCGGTATTTTTGTGTATATTGAAAGTTATAATGTTGATACAGAAAATGCGTTTCGTTTTTCGATGGAAAAAATTGAAAATGGGAAACTTGTTTCTAAATTAAACAGTGCATATGCTAAATGGAATGATGAAACTGAACGGTGGAATGTGTATGACTACAGTATTCGAGATTTTTATAAGGACAGTCATAGTATTAGAACCGGACATGTGATTGATACCGTGTTTTATCTGGTTCCTGATGATTTTAAGCAACGAACTGTATATGTTGAACGATTAACTATTGATGAGTTAAATGAACATATTGCAACTCAAAAACTACAGGGTACCGGTAACATGAATAGGCTGCTCGTGCAGAAATATCAAAGGTGGGCATATCCGTTTTCAACGTTTATTCTAACTATTTTGGGCGTGAGTCTTGCCAATAGAAAGAAGCGAGGAAGTACGGTCGTTAATGTCGTACTTGGCTTAATGTTGATGTTTACGTATATTTTATTTATGCAAATTTCCACAACCTTTACTATTAAGTCTAATTTTGACCCCTTACTTGCCGTGTGGATACCCAATATTGTATATGCTGTTATTGCCTTTGCATTATATATGAAAGCAAAAATATAGTATTCAATACGAGCTGTTGTGAAATAATTTAATTTTGCAAAGCATACTTTTTTCGCTTATAAATAGCAATCTTTAGCTCAAAAATAATTTAAAATAAGCCCTTGTTATTTCATTATTTTTGATTGAACCTCACTATTTATAAGCGTTCTGAACCTAAAAAATTATATCGAACTCAGGTTAATAGAATCGTACTATTATTTACTGTAATCTTATTACGAATGTATTTTAATTATGCGTAAGAGTCATACCGTTCAGCAGAGTGAACCCCCTTAATAGATCGAAGTTTTTCTAATAATTTTTCTAATACAGTGTTGTTTGAAATGTAAAATGAAAGAAGTCCTTCAAAATTTCCATCCCGCGAAGATATATTGAAATTTCTAATGGGAATTTTGAAATCATGATTAATAATTTGTGTTATTCTGTTTACAATTGCAATTTCATCGCTTCCAATAATTCGTATACCTACATTAAATTCGTGCGAACTCGATTTATTTGTCCATTCTGTTTTGATAATCCGGTATGGATAGTTATTTAACATGTGAGCGGCATTCGGACACGTTAATCTATGAATTTTGATGCCTCCTCCCGCACTTATAAAACCAAATATCTCATCGCCCTTTATCGGATTACAGCATTTTGCAAATTTGTAATCAATGTTGTGAAGCGAATCTTCAATAATTAATAAATTATCTTCTTTGTTTCTTGTATCATTGGTTTGTTGTAATCTTTTTTCAATTTCACTCGAATTTATTGAAACCGATTTTTTTTCTAATTTAATTTTTTCTGGTTCAGAAAATAATTGTTTGATTTCCGTAAAATCAATTTTATTATTGTAGATGGCAATATACAAGTCATTTGCGTGTTTGTATCCAAATTTTTTGCAAATGCTGTGAATGGTGTTGTCGCCAAATTTTACTTTTATATTTTGCAATTTCCGAGCTAATATTTCTTTACCAACTTCTGCATTTTTATATTGTATATCATAAAGATATTTTTTTATGCGTTGCTGTGCCTTTGAGGTTTTTACAAAAGTGAGCCAGTCTTGTTTAGGATTTTGTTGTTTTGATGTTATTATTTCAATTTTATCGCCATTGTGCAGTGTATGTTTGAGCGGTACTATTTTTCCATTAACTTTTCCGGCTGTACAGGTGTTACCAATTTCGGAATGAATTTCGTAGGCAAAATCTAGTACTGTTGCTTGTTTACGAAGTCTATATAAATCATCTTTCGGGGTAAATACAAAAATTTCATCAGAGTAGAGTTCCATACGCGATAATGAGTCCTCTTCGAGCCCTTTCCCTGAGGCGCTCTCCAATATATTTCTGATACTCGCAAGCCAACTGATAGAGCCTGTTGCTTGTTCCCCTTCTTTATATTTCCAATGTGCTGCATGTCCTTTTTCTGCGATATCATCCATTCGTTGGGTTCGGATTTGTACTTCTACCCATTTGTTTTCAGGACCAAGAACGGTAGTGTGCAGTGACTCATACCCACTTCGTTTGGGTGTGGAAATCCAATCGCGTAATCGTTTCGGATTGGGTGTGTAAATGTCTGAAACTATTGAGTAGACATGCCAACACAAATTTTTTTCATATTCTCTCGGCGAGTCAATTATTATACGTATTGCAAATAAATCATAAATATTTTCAAATTCGGTGTCGCTTTTTTTTATTTTATTCCATATTGATGAAATAGATTTTGGACGACCAAATATTTTAAATGAGATATTTTCTTTTTCCAGATTTTTTTTAATAGGCTCAATAAAGCTTTCTACAAACTCTTCTCGTTGTTTCTTTTTATCTGCTAATTTTTTTGCAATGGTTTTGTAAATATCGTAGTGTAAATATTTCATCGACATTTCCTCCATCTCCGTTTTTATTTGGTAGAGTCCAAGTCTGTGCGAAATAGGAGCGTAGAGTGATGAGAGCTCCTCGCACAATCGAATTTGTTCGGAAGAAGAAAGGTGTTCAATATTTTTGAGTGCATACAGCTTTTTCGTTAATAAGATGAGAATTACTCGAACATCATCAGCTTGCGTAAGAATTAATTTTATAAAATTCTCCGAATGAAATTTTGATTTTGTTGTGTCTATTGTTTCAACTCTGCTTACACCATTTACAATACCAAAAACTTTTTCTCCATAATCGGCAATAATGTGTTCTTTCGTGAGTATTTTTTTTTTGTATAAGGGGAGCAAAAAAATGCTCGTAAGAGCCTTGCCTGCAAGACCAATTTCATTGACCGCTAAATGAGCAGTGTCTGTTTGTGTATTAGTATAGGATGGTAGTGCTTCGTGTAGGGAATAAAAAGCTTTTTTTATAAACGGAATATCTCGCTCTTTTATAACATGCTTGGCGAGATCTATAATATGAGTAATTTTTTTTTCTATGCTGTTCATATCAAGTATTGTCTTATTTTTTGACGAACGATAGTGTCTGACAATTACCGGCGGGACGTTTAATTTTTATATAATAAAGTCCGCTTTGTAAGTGCGAAACTGAAAGACTCTGGTTCTGAATTGTTCCTTGTGAAATTTTTGTTCCATTGATTGCGTACAGAGCATAAGGTGTTTGGCTTTCAATGCCCTTTACATAAATGTGATGCGAAGCAATGCTCGGATATATATATGCTCCGGGCACTATATCTGAAATTTTTGGTAAATCTGTCTGCTCATCGCGTAATTCTCCAAATACCGGTCGCATTAATAATGCCCCTTTTTGTGAAGATTCTAACCACTCGTAACCCGTGTTGTAGTATATTTTACGACGAATTGTGCTTTGTAAATCTAAACCTACATTCAATAATATATCGTATGGTTGTTGCCAGCCGATAAAAATATCGGAATCTATATATAATCCACCTTCGTCGTCTCCTGTAATTCCTTCATTTTTTAAAATAAATGTTTTAAAATTATAGAGACCATTATCATGGGAAACCTTTTCACTTGGCATTTCATACAATAATTCACCTGGCATTCCTAATTCGTTTGCTTTCCACACGCAGAGAGTGAACGTTGCATTTTCATAGAGTGTTGGATTAAAGTAAATGTCAATTGCTTTGAGGGTGTCAGCCTTGAGCGGGCTGAATTTATACGCAACTCTTCCTAATGGTGCATTACGAAGACCGTAACCGGCTTCGGGAATGCCATCATCGTAAGCATAATAATTTTCTAAAATAAAATCAACTCGATTTGTATCATTCCATTGTTGTTCTGTTTGTAGCTGAGTTAAATTATCACTGAAATAGTGTTGAAACTCGTATGTGCCTCCGTCGTATGAACCAATGTCAGAAGCTATAAAATCGTAAAAGGATATGTCAAAGGCACTTAATATATCAACTTCTTCTGCAAATGTGTAACCTGGTACAAGCCATGTGTTTGTGGAAAATGTTAGTTTTTCGTTACTGTGTTTTTTGAGCACCGAAAAGTTAAATGAAATTTGATGATTTACTGAATCAAAATTTTCAAATGCTATTTCTAATGTCATACGAAAATCACTTTGCGATATTTCTGAAAAATGTGAGAGGGGAATAGAAGAGTATGAACTGTAGAGTTGAGAAAGTGGTTTAACAAAAGCAACGTCCGCAATTTTATGATTAGGATTTGTTCTGTTTGCTGCCAACCAAACCATGTCAATATTCCAAAAATCTTGATTTCGAGAGTGACTAATATCTGTGCTTAAACTTGCATAATTTTTAAAGCGAAAACGAAACCCTTTGTGTAAAAATGATTCGGGAATAGGTATAAATTTTTGAGAAAATGTTTCAAGACTATTGGTGCTCGCAGCCCATACTCTTTGCCATGCCGGATTACATGCTCCAAGCGTTTGCGTTGTCGTAACAGACCATGTTTCTGCTCCATCGGGAATACGAGCTAACAGAAGATTGTTCGTAATTTTTTGGTTTTGCGTAATGCTATCAATAATGGTAGAATCAGCTTGTAGTAGATAAAAATATGCCTGCGAAATAGATTCTATAGAGAATGTTTGTGCTGTAATTTTTTTATGAGAATATGGAGCAATTGAAATATTCGTTATTCGGTAATTTTCTAACATACCATCTATAAGAATTGAATCGAGATGATTGGGAATTATATAAAGTGTGTCGAAATGTACGAGAGTGTCACTGGCATTATATAATTCAATTGCCTGTGTTGTAATTTCATTGATAAAAACACCCTCTCTTTGTGCAGGAATATAGAATTCAACAACTAAACTGTCTCGTTCATTGGGTTTGTTTCCGTATCCTCCTGCCTGATATTGAAATGATAAAGCTATGTTGTCGTCAATTGAATACTCGAGAAATTGTGGCGAAAAGTCATACGAACCCTGTATATATATATAGTCATTGTCTTCTTTGTGATAGAGCGAATCTATAAACGGAACATATGATGAACCATTAAATGTATAGAGAGTGTCTCCGGCATAATAAGCACGTACATTTGTTAGGGGGATGAAAGAATTATTTGTATACTGGTAATAATCATTTTCTAAAAGTTCAAATTCAGAGTTATATAATTGATCTGAACGATACATAATTTGATATGATTCTAAATCGATTGGTTGTGAGCTTAGGTAATCGGCTATAAATTGCGAAGTTGAAGCATTTTTATGAAGTGTGCCGTCGGATTGAAGTGCATCTAAAGTTGCGACTCCTATAGTTGGAGTATTTTCCCCGAAAGCAGTATTAATATAAGCATCGGCATCAATCCAATTATTCGAATTGGGATATGTGTATGGATATGCAAAATCATCGAAAAAAGGGAGTGAATTTAATGACTCTCTCAGAACTTCTGTTTCTCCTGATTTTAATTGATTGTGTTGAGTTTGGAAATATATAATAGATTCTTGACTATATCCACATGTGGAAAGTAGGAGAAAAAAAATAATGCATCCTAAAAATTGCTTCATAGATTTAATGATAATTTTACGATTGTAACGTACTGCACAAATATTTATTCTTGTTCTACTGCAATACTTTTCGGTTGTACCCAAAAGTCCAGAGGTTCACTCAATGACATAACTTCATTTTCTCCACTAAAAGGTCGTTGCTTCCAAACAATTGCCTGTGTAGAATCTTCAGCAGAGGTGTATTCTGCCGGTGAAAAAACAGCATTGTAATTGATCATTAAACTGTCAAGAATAGAAATTGCATCGGTATAGGATTTCCCTATAAGGCTAGGAACAAGAACTTTAGTGTTAGAGTTTTTCCCAACAACTAATGATATTTTAGAACCTTTCGGAATGCGTGTTCCAGTTTCAATTTGTGTGTTTTTAAATTTTTGTTCAAACACGTAGTTGTTAGCTATATCTGGTTTGTAGTCAATTCTTCCAACTTGGAGCCCGTTTCGTTCGAGAATGTATTTGGCTTGACGAAGTGATACGTCAAATGCTTTGGGCATTGGCACCATGACCGGGCCTGTTGCGTTTATGGAAAGATAAATTGTCCGGTTTTCTTTAACTTCTTTTCCGGCATGAGGAATGTGTGCCGCAATGTAGCCGGGATCAACAAAATCTGAAAAAATAGTATCGTGAATTTCGAGTTCTAATGAATGTTCAGCAGCAACCACTTGAGCTTCTTCCAGTGAAATGCCAACAAAATCGGGAACAACAATATTTTCGCCGTGAAGGGTAAAGTTTGATAAGCCTGATTTAAGCAGAAAAAAAAGTAATATGCTTATTATACACATAAGTCCAAGATGAATAAATAATCTCTTAGACCAAAAATTGGTTTCTTTTTTCATATAAAATCTGTAACTGTAAAATTATTATGTTGCAAAGATAAAAATATAATTGATATATGTAAAAAAAAGAGGTAAGGAAGTAGGTTACAGGCAACCTGAGAAGAAGAAACTAAAACAACCTACCTTACCTTAAACCTCAAACACCACATAACCAATCATGAAAAAGCCGCAACACCATGAAAAAAAGAGAAGACCAGGCTGCCTGTGTATTGTAATATCATTAAAATGATAGTATGTCAATCAAAAAATATTGTTGCTCTCAACAATATGAATTATTTATAGAACAAATATACTATATAAAAGTAGCTGTGTCACATTTTTTATACTAAAAATGTATGGGTATTTATAACCAATTTTTTAATTTAGAATTAGTTATAAAAAAATTCGATTAATCTAAATGAACAATATTATTTTTAATTGCAAATAGAACTAGCTTAATAGAGTTGGAAGATTCGGTTTTCTCCAACAGGTTTGCTCTATGACGCTCTACAGTCCGTTGACTGATAAAAAGCTTTTCTGATATTTCAAAATTTGAAAATCCTTTACAAATGAGTTCTAAAACATCCAATTCGCGTGGGGTAAGATGAAGGTCTTTTGCCTCGTCTTTGTTCTTGATAATTTTCATTAACAGTTCCTGCGAAAAATATGAGTCACCTTTAAGAATTTTATCCATAGCGGACATCAGTTCATGATTAGATGAATCTTTCAATAAAAAACCTTTTACCCCTAAATCGATAAATGCATTGTAATATTCTTCACTATCGTACATCGATAAAACAAGAATTGCCTGGTTCGGATTTTTTGCTAAAATTTCTTTAGCAGCTTCTATTCCATTCATTACAGGCATGTTGATATCAAGAAGAATAATATCGGGCTCTATTCGTTCCAATTTTTCAAGCAGTTCTTTGCCATTTGACGCCTCACCAATTGTAATAAATCGTTCTGACTCAGATAGTATGTATTTAATCCCATCTCTAAAAAGTTGATGGTCGTCGGCAATAAAAACTTTAATTTTTTCCATGAGCTTTGATGTTTTGTTCTGCAATGTTTGTTTCTAAAATAAATAAAAAACCGTTGTAAATAGCGGAATTTATTGTGTATTTGGCTTCTAATGAGTTTATTCTGTTAATGATATTGTATAATCCCATACCGGAAGCATTTTGTTGCGTTTTTTCATTAACATTGAACCCTATGCCGTTATCTTTGTACGTAAAAGTAAGAATATCATTACTATAAAGCAAAGAAATATTTATTTTTGTTGCTTTTGCATGTTTTATGGTGTTGGTAAGTAATTCTCTAAGAACTCTATAGTAAATAATTTCAATGGTTGAGTCAAAGCGTTCGTTTTCACAATTCGTATCAATAGATATTTCAATAACTTGTCGGTAACTTTGTATAATGTTGCGTGTTGCCGCAATTATTCCGTAATTTTTTAATACATGTGGACTTAATGAGTTTGATGTTTCTCGGAGACTTCGTAGTGATTCTGTTACTAAATCATAAATTTGATTTGAAATTGTATGAATAGTTTCGGTATTTGTTGAATCTTTGAGAAGCCCGGTAAGCATTTTCATACTCGATAAAATAGGACCGATGTCATCATGCAAATCTGATGCAAGGCGTGCTCGTTCTTTTTCTTCGGTTTCTATAATGGTGTTAACTAACTGTCTTTCGAATTTTTTTCGGTAGGTTGTGTTTCGAATCAGCGACAGAATAGCTTTGCTATCGAGATATTCAATTTCTTTTGATTTTATTTCAACCGGAATAGTATCTTTACTATATGTAATGAAATTGGTTTCGAAAATAAATATTTGGTGAGTATTTTGAATGAGTTTAATTTTTTGGAAAAATTCTGATTTTTCTTTTTTCTCAAGTAGTTGATTCAAGCAAATTGTTTCTGATTTTTCGGATAATGAGACAAGTTTTTTGAACTCTTCGTTCATTTCAATCACATCTCCATAATGCGACTGTATTATAATTGCATCGGTACTGTTGTCAAAAATGTTTCGAAATTTTTGCTCATTCTGAATACGTGCTTTTTCTTCCTGTTTGCGGTCGGTAATGTCGATGTTGAAACACAAGTAACCGCGAATATCATTTTCAAGTAAGATGGGAGCAATAAGGGTTTGATAATCACGAATATTGCCGTAGATGTCTTCCAATATGGTTTCTTGGTTGATAATTTTATTCTTTTTTACATTCTGTATTTTTTTAACAAACAGGTTCTTAGATTTTTTAGGGATATTACTTTTCTGTAATGTTTGTTCGCGTATGTTTCCCCATAATTTTTTTGATGCCTGATTTTGTAAGAAACAGGTGCCATTTTTATCTATAGCCCAAAAATCGTATGGAATGGTCTCAATTATTGCATTAAGAATAGCCTCTCGTTCTTGTATTTCTTTTTGGAATTTGTTTTTTTCGGTTGTGTCGAATAAAATACCAACCCAAGTTGCAGATGTTGCAGATATGTCTATGGCATTTGCTCTAATGTGAATGTATTTGTTGGATTTGTGAGGTGTTAATAAGCGAATTTCTATATCAAATAGTGATTTTGTTTTTTTACTTATCGAAAATTTCTCTTGAAATGTCTGTAAATCTTCGGGGTGAATTTTTCTTGTAAAAGACTCAAGTTCGTTTGTGCTGTTTTTTAAATTTACATTAACAATGTCGCTAAATGATTTACTTAAATAACCTATTTGTGGTGTGTCATATTTGTCAAGTTTAATTTCAAAAATTGCCCCACCTGTTAAACTGTCACTCACCGAAATAAATCGTTGTTCACTAAATTTTAAGTCGATTGTGCGTTCGCGGATAACATCTTCAAGGTGATTTTTGTATTTTTCTAATTCATGTTTTGCCGATTGTAAATCAACATTCATTTCTTCGAGTTCTTGTGTTCGTTTGAGAACTAAGCCGGCAACACTTTTTTTATAATCTTGAGATTTTTGTTGGTTTGTTGCTAATTTTTTTTTCAGCAAGATATTTTCTTGTTCTATTTTTTTTATGTGTGCCAATAAATCTTGCTGCTCTTTCATTACGAATATAATTTAATTAATTCAGAAATAGGTGATTTAATTGTTTGCTCTACTGTTATTGAATACTTTGCACATTCCGTTTGTAATATTTCATTAAAATGAAATCCAATAGATCCTGTTACGAATATACTAAAAAAATTATATTTTTGAGATATCTTGAGTATGTGTTTTTCTATAAAATCTTGAAATCCTTCGTGGATAATTGTTTGAATGGATGCCTCATGTTTATGTGTGTACAAAAAAGGCGTAAATGATGCAATATATGTGTTGGGTTTTTTACCGGAATAAATGGCGTGTATGCACGATTCTCGTGTTATAGTATAGGTATTTGCAAATTCATTGAGAAGGTGTTGAGGTAAGGTTTTGTAAAAATATGCCTGTAGCAGTTTTTTACCAAGATATGTGCCACTTCCTTCATCGCCTAAAATGTATCCTAATGATGGGGTCGAATATTCTATGCATGTCCCGTTCCAAAAGCCTATATTCATGCCGGTTCCTAATATCGCAATAATTCCCTTTTTGTCTTGTAATAGTGCATGTGCAGAAGCCACTAAATCTGTGTAAATCTGTATGTTTGCGTGTGGAAAAAGAGGTTTTAGTAAATCTACGATTTTTTGTTTGGCAGTGTCTAATCCGCATCCGGCACCATAAAAGTGTATTTCTTTTATATGTTCTGTTTTGTATGTATTGGAAAATGAATTGCGTATTTCTTGAATTGTATCTGATTCCGAAAAAAAAAGTGGGTTAATTCCAGCGGTTTGAAATGTGTAAGTATCCGGGGTGTTTATTATAACCCAATCTGTTTTTGTTGAACCGCTTTCTGCTATCAGTTTCATGTTTTTTATACGTCTTCTAAAGTGCTGGAAAAGATACCAAATTTATTTGAAAATTTTTGAAATAATTTTTCTATATATATAGTGTGAAAATAGGTATTGTATAAATCGTATTCTTTCGAATCAGGAAATCGAATTTGTATAACGTAGGTGTCTGTTACTTCACTATCGGATGTGAGACGGCAAAAAAGCACTTCCGAAGTGTGCGGACAAGATGCTACAAGTGGTTTAAATTCATCGTGTATCCACGTAATAGCTTCTTTTTCTATTTCGGGAGCAAAGGATAATGTGTGGTTTGCGAGTATCATACCTCAGGAGGATTACTGTTTTCGTTATCAATACTATCAATACTTTCTACTTCTATTGGCGTGTCGAATGTTGTAATATATAATGTATGATATAATAATACTATTGGTACCATAACAAAGCCGCCTATTATTGTTGCTAATGTGAGAAAAATTGTACCCGAAATAATAAATGGTGTTGTGCTGATTAATGGAATAAGCACACAAATAAATGCGATGATTGAAAATATCGCATAGGTAGTTACAACAGTACCAATGCTTAATTGTAGATTAGAACGAGTGAGTGCGAATATTCGAGAAAAAGTTTCGACAAAGATTCCTTTGTGTAACAATTTGTCGTACACATAAAATGAAAGGGGAATAAAGAGAATTATACCCGGAATAATATAGAACTGGAATGCTAAGTTGAGTATTACATCTGAAATAAGTGATGCTGAAATGAATAAAACCAAATTTTTATTAAAGACTTCCATAACCGATGCATGTGTTATTTCTTTTTTGAGCGCATATACTGTGATAAAACTAAGTGTTATACCATTTACAACTATGTTTGCTGCAAAGGCAAATAGTTGCTGTATGAGAGCTGTAGTCATAGAAACTTCCGGAATATCTATCGATTCTGTTTCAATTGTTTTTATCAAATTTTCTATTACTTCTGCATTCATATATTGTGCTATAGCAATAAAAGGTCCGGCGTAGAGTAGGAGCAACCAAAAGTAGAGCTTCCAGTGTTCTTTGAAGAAAGTTCGTGTGTCTGAAAATATTTCATCAAAATTTCGTAATTTTGAAATATCTATGTTTGATTTTGATTCTTCCATTTTTTTTAATTTCTTGCAAATATAGGTATCAGTATCGAACAGAAAAAATGTTAAACAATTAAACTGTATAATTATGGCAACAAAAATCTATATTTTTTTAGCTGAAGGTTTTGAAGAAATCGAAGCAATTACTCCAATTGATATTCTCCGTCGTGCTGAATGCGATGTTGTAACAGTTTCTGTTACCGGTAAAAAAACGGTTTCAGGAGCACAATCTATTCCAATTATTGCAGATATGTTATTTGAAGATTGCAATTTTGCTGACGCAGATGTTTTATATTTACCGGGAGGATTGCCGGGTGCAACAAATCTTAATAAACATAAAGGACTTAAGCAGCTTGTAAAACAACATGTTGATTCAGGAAAATTAATGGCAGCAATTTGTGCGGCTCCACTTGTGCTGGGAGGTCTTGGTTTGTTGAAAAACAAAAAAGCAACCTGTTATCCCGGCTTTGAAGACAGATTAATAGGTGCCGATGTCACGGGTGAGCAGTGTGTGGTTGCCGATAATATTATTACCGGTAATGGACCCGGTGCTGCTGCAAAGTTAGGATATGTTCTTGTTGCAAAAGTTGTTGGGAAAACAATTGCTGAGCAGCTTGAAAAAGGTATGATGTTCGCTTAATGTGTGGGTGTCAAGCCTTTTTCTGTTCCAATTTTTATCATATATGCATATGCAGACTCGTGGTTGTTTTGTATAATACCGTCGAGTATTGCTTCGCGAATGGCAGTTTTTATTTCTCCTATTATCGGAGATGGTTTTATGGAAAATGTTTTCATTATCTCTTCGCCGCTAATGGGAGGCTGCCAATTTCTAAGAGCATCTTTTTCTTCTACTTCTTGTAATTTTGTGCGAACAAGGGTAAAATTATTAAGGTATGTTTGCACTTTTTGATGATTTTTTGATGTTATGTCTGCTTCGCAAAGTAGCATTAAATCGTCAATATCATCGCCTGCATCAAATAGCAATCGTCGTGCCGCCGAATCTGTCGCCTCTTCGGTTGCTAATATAATAGGGCGGAGGTGAAGTAATACAAGTTTTTCGATGTACTTCATTTTTTCGTTAAGTGGAAGTCGTAAGCGTTTGAAAATACGTGGTATCATTTTGGTTCCAACAAATTCGTGACCATGAAATGTCCACCCTTGTCCTTCAATATATTTTTTTGTTTTCGGTTTGCCAATGTCGTGAAGGAGTGCTGCCCAACGAAGCCAAAGGTTCGAACTCGTTTGAGCTATGTTGTCCACCACTTCGAGTGTGTGATGAAAATTATCTTTATGTCCTTGATTATTAATTATTTCGAAACCTTTTAGTGCAGAGAGTTCTGGAAAAAATTGGACTAATAGTTCTGCCTTGTCCAATAAAAGAAATCCACGTGATGGAACATCTGAAAGCAATATTTTGTGGCATTCGTCAATTATTCGTTCCATTGAAATAATATCTAATCGCTTTGTATTTCTTTGTATTGCCGTAAATGTATCGTCTTGAATAGTAAAATTTAATTGAGAAGCAAATCGAATGGCACGCATCATTCTGAGCGGATCGTCAGAAAATGTAATGTCGGGGTCGAGAGGGGTACGAATGATTTTGCGTGAAATATCTTCTACGCCGCCAAACGGATCTATGAGCTCGCCGTAATTGTTTTTGTGGAGTGAAATTGCAAGAGCATTAATTGTGAAATCTCTTCTGTTTTGGTCGTCGCTTAGTGTTCCTTTCGATACCATTGGTTTTCGAGAATCGTAGCTGTACGATTCTTTTCGGGTGCCTACAAATTCGTATTCAACACCTTTGTATTTAAACATAGCAGTTCCAAAATTTTTGAATACCGATACTTTGGGGGAAGGATGTAATGATTGTGCGGTTTGTTTTGCTAATTCTATACCATCACCTGTAGTAACAATGTCAATATCTTTGTTTGCTCTTTGTAAAAAAACATCTCGCACAAATCCACCTATAACGTACGTATCGATATTTTGCCCTGAGATTATGTCGGAAATTTTTGAAAAAACCGAGTTATTTATTGTATCTTTCAAATTCATTGTGCCACAAATGTAATAGAAGAATTTTAATTACAGGCGGAATTTTTTTCGAAAAAATATAAAATGTGTAATGATTCGTAAAGTGGTGCGACCAAAACGATAGATATTAATTAAAAACTATAACTATGGTAGAACATTTAACAGCAGAAACATTCAAAGAAAAAGTGTTTGATTACGAAAAAAACAAAGATTGGTCATTTAATGGAAAAGAACCGGCTATTATTGATTTTTATGCTGATTGGTGTGGTCCCTGTAAAATGGTAGCTCCAATTATTGAAGAATTATCAGAAGAGTACAAAGGAAAAGTTACTTTTTATAAAATAGATACTGAATCTGAGCAAGAATTGGCAGCAGTATTTGGTATTAAAAGTATACCTTCTATTCTGTTTATTCCGGTAGAATCTCAACCTCAAATGGCTCAAGGTGCCTTACCAAAAGATGCATTTAAAAATGCAATTTCAGATGTGTTTGGTGTAAAATAAGGTGAAAAAACTTTGTTGTTTGTTTATAACAATACTGAATTTAACGAATTTTTTTACTCAATCAGATTGTATAAACAACATTAAAAAAAGAACGGTAATAAATTTATCGTTCTTTTTTTAGTTTTATATTGCCAATATATTCTATAGCTTTTCGTGCTAATCTAAAGTATAGCACTATGTAAAGCACAATACACATAAACCAAATTACCAAAGCATTAGCCCAATATGTTGTGATATATGACCCGAAAAAAGGTTTATATGGTGCATAGAAATGAGCACGTAAAAAATTCCCGTTAGGTTTTTGAAAAATCGGATCTATTTTCTGAATTAAATTACCGTCGTATTCGATAAGTACGGTGAAATCATTTTGATTTGTACAAAATTCTTCCAGAGTTTCATTATAATGACTCTTCTTAATTTCTAAAAATGCTGCATTTCCCGCTTTATCAATAAATTCAGGTGTGCGCTCTTCCATAGGAATATTGTTCCTTTCTGCGTAGGCAAGTCCTAATTGAGCAATGATAGCATACGTGAGCGAATCTTTTTTTGCACGGAAAAAGTTATTCTTTTGAATATAATATTGTCTGAGTAAGTCGGTATAGTACCGTGTAGTGTCTAGAATCTCTTTGTTAATTCCATTGTTTACCACAATTGAGTCGTAGGTCAATTGGTCGAAAAACGTATATTTAAATTGATGAGGTTCTTGTAATTCTTTTTCAAATTCGTTTCGGATAACCCTCAGGTCCTGTATGATGTCTTCCTTCCGGTCGGGTTTTTTGATGTTTCGATTAATTGTATTGAGTTTGTTGGAAATTTGATTGTACCACTCGCCTCGTTTATAGCTGCATTCACTAATAATTAAGTCATAATCGAAAAAAGGTTTTTGGTAGGCATTGTTTGCAAATTGGTATGTTGCTAATGCTTCATAGGCCCAGCGAGAGGTAATAACCTCGCCATAAATGGGAATGTTTTCCGGATTAGAAATAAGAGGATTTAATTTGTCGAATTTTACAATAATACCACTTAAAATAATTTGAGGAATTACCATAAAAGGAATGAGAATATAAATTGTTTTCACATCATCAAAACTATCGGAAATGATGAGCCCAATCATATTGGCAAAACTCCAGGTGCTAAAAGCTATAAACCAATACCTGAAAAGCATTCCGGGTATTTCTAATATTGCATTCCCAATAAGCACAAATACAAAAGATTGGAGTGCCGAGATAACTAAAAGAATGCTGATTTTAGAAATTAAATAGCTTGACCAACTTAAATTAAGAAAAGATTCTCGTTTTCTTATTTTTTGATCGCGAAAAATTTCTTCGGCACTCACCGTTAAACCAATAAAGAAAGCACAGATGACGAGCATAAATATATACACCGGAATATTTTCGTTATTCATAAGTGTATAATTCATATTTGTTCCTTCGTCAACATTCCAATATTTAATAATAAATGCAAGGAATGTGGCAATTATTGGAGACTCTAAACCATTGATAAGCATGTATTGCTTGTTCGATATTTTCGACAATACATCGCGAATAATAAATACCCGAAGTTGCCGTATCCAATTTGGAATTTTGAATGTAATTTTCGGTAAAAATTTCGGTTGCTGTTCTTTATTCTGAACATGCTCTTTTTTTCTTCGTTTTATATAAAAATTGAACCAGTCTATTGGTGAGAGTTTTCTAATTTCTTGTTTTCGTTCGTTTAAAAGAGGCGTACCATCTTCGTTTAGAATCTTTGCCTCGGTAATATTAAAAATTTGTTCGGGATTTACATTACCACAGGTCGGACATTCGCTGATATACCAATCGGCTTGATGTATTTGTTCTTTAAAATACATAATTGAGTCAACCGGTGCACCGTAGTAAATTTGGTATCCTCCCGTATCGAGAATAATAAGTTTATCGAAGGTTTTGAAAATATCGGACGATGGTTGGTGAATAACCACGAAAACCAATTTTCCTTTGAGGGCCAATTCCTTTAAAAGGTCCATTATGTTTTCAGAATCTTTTGACGATAAGCCCGAGGTCGGTTCATCTAAGAAAAGTATTGCGGGCTCTCTAATTAATTCGAGTGCTATATTTAAGCGTTTTCGTTGCCCACCGCTAATTTCTTTGCGTAATTCATCACCTACAATATTGTCTTTTCGCTCATACAGTCCGAGACTTTGTAAAATGCGGTCAACCTTTTCTATAATTTCTTCTTCTGTAAGATTATCGAAACAAAGTTTTGCATTGTAATAGAGGTTTTGATATACGGTTAATTCCTTTATAAGCAAATCGTCTTGCGGAACAAAACCAATAAGTCCTTCTAGTTTTCTTTCAATATCATTGTGTAAATCAATGTCATTTATGGTAACTTTTCCTTTGGTTGGTTTATATAATCCGTTTAAAACATTGAGAAGTGTTGATTTTCCTGCTCCCGATGCCCCCATAATACCAACGAGACTGCCCGATTTTTCTTCTAATTCAACACTCTCGAGCCCAATTGTCCCCGTTTTAAATACGTATTTAATATTTTTTGCCTTAAACACAACCCCTTCTTGTGAGTTGTCAACATTAAATATATTTAAAATTTCACTGTAGTATATTGGTTTTATTTGCTGACTTCTAATCGCCGAACCAATGTTAATAAAATTGATTTTGTTTTCAAGTACCGGCTGACTGTTAAGAGTAATTTCACCAACACCTTTTGATCTGAATATTAGAAGATTCGATGAAGGAACATAGAAAACTTTTATTATACCCGACAATTGTTTCGATAAAATATGCTTAATATTCGGATTCTCAAATTGTTCATTATTATCTATAATTAACAAATTCGGAGATGCCGGTATGTCATCAAAATCATTTAAAATAAAGTTGCTTAACTCATTGTATTCTTCGGGTGAAATATTTAAATCTTCGTTAATTATTTCAAAAAAGTCTTTTTCGGTTTGTGTAATTTCAGATCGTGTGTTTGAACTGATAAATTCCAGCACACTAATAATTACAAATAATTTTTGTTTGTGTGTAAGTTCTTTATTTATACTGTTGCATATGCGGTGAATACGTGCTGCAAGTTTTGCTTCAATTTTGTATTTTAATGCATCGCCACCTTTGGAGCCAGCTTTTGCGGTAATTCTATTTATATCAGAAACAACTTCTTGATATTCATTCTCGAAAGTGGGGAGGTATTTTCTCGCAAGCTCTTTGTTCAATTGAGCAGACAGAAATAATTCAATTATATTATTTTGATCTTCAATGTTGCTTTCCGGTTTTGCAAAAACCGCAAACAGTTTTAAAATAGCCTGAATTATCCGTTCGCTCATGAGTTTAAGTGTCTATTATAAAAATGTTGCAAACTTATGGATTTTGTTTTTTATACCCAATACAAATGCTTGCAAAATCGTCAATTATTTCTTCACTGGCTAAACTAACTTTTATTGTGCATTCCATAGTGTTTGGAACTTCAAAATCCCAAAAGGCAGAATTGTCAAAATTACTGTTGCTGAATAATAAGTTGTTTTCCTGATCGTAAATGTAAAACAATAAGTTATTTGGTGTTGATGAATCAACGGCTATTCTGTATGTGTTGCCACCTATAAAGGTGATCTTAAAACTTTCTGTTTCTCCAAATGTAATTGCAGTTGCATAGTATTGTGGGTCAGTAATATATTCGGAAGTAATGTGTTTTGTACACGAACTGCCTTGTGCAAAGGAAATTGTGGAGAATGTTGCTGCCAGAAATAGTAAAATAATTTTTTTCATATAACGTATTTTATTGTACCATTGATGTTCGTAATTTTTTTATTTCTTCAGTAATGTTTTTCAGATGTTCCGGGTATATTTTAACCTCTGATTTACTGGTAAATACAGTTCGTTTCAAATTAGGATATGTAATGGGTTTTATGTACGTGTATTCATAACTAATGCCATCAAACCAATAACAAATATTTACAATAGTATCAATTAGTTGAGTAAAGTCTTCACTTGTTTTGTAGTATGGTTTCAATAATCCGAGGATACTTTTGGCTGAAAACATATGCTCTGCAATATGTTTACGGGTTTGAGGGTGTGGTATTTCTTTTTCTATTTGTGTTAATAAATACAAACTTTCAATCCAACTACCGGTTAAAATAAGTGCTGCTTGTTTTTTTTGATTGTCATTTTTTAGCAACATGTCAGCTTCTCTGTATTTATTGGTAATAATGTTTAATACGGAATCTTGAGAATTAATGTTGTTTTCAATACGTTCTATTGTGCCTATATCAAAAACATCAAATAAGCCTAATTCGTCTGAAAGGGTTTTTATTGTTGAAAAATATTGGAGAGCATCTGCAGATTGTGCAAAGGTGTTGATGTATGCAAGGTCAATTCCGTAAATACCTAAATTAATCGCTTTTTTTAGTGGCGTCACATACTTGTTTTTGTGTGCAGGTGAGTTAAGCAATGTGGTGTTATATTGATCGGTAACAACACGAATGTGCTTCGAGAAATTGTACGGGGAAGGGATGCAAAAAATTTCGCCATTAATAAGTCCTACAATTCCTTTTTCTTTTTTAATGTATGCTTGTGTAGCAACTTTATCTTCAGTCTCTTTTTTGTTTTGTGTGTTGACACACGACAGTAAAAAAATGCAGAATAATATGATACAAAAATTTCGACACTTCATAATAAGTATGTATATTTTTTTTAAAATTACAATATTTTTTTTAGATATACATAAAAGTCATTCATTTTTTAACAAATATTGCATATTCGAAATTTTAGATGGTGACTTTTTTTGCCGTAGCTCATTGGGTAACTAATCTACTCCTGCATTTTTTTAACCAAATTTTATACTACAATTCTGTATCAAGTGTGCAGCTTGTAAACATGCAGAATTATAAAATCAGTTGCATTCTAAAGTTTTTTGTTGGATGATAATATGTTAAAAAAAAAGGATTACAAAAAATAATTTTGTAATCCTTTGACTTGTAGGTGACTCCGAAGGGATTCGAACCCCTAACCTCCTGATCCGTAGTCAAGTGCACTATCCAGTTATGCTACGGAGCCTTGCTAATTGCGGTGCAAATATACTTTTTTTTTATGCATCTTCATAATTTTATGAATTTTTTTTCTCATAAATTGGCTATAGGAATGCGATAAGTTGATTATTTTTAAGGCTTATAAAAAATAAATTTCAAATATGTTTTTTCTGCTTTCTAAGTTGTTTTATTTTTTGCTTACGCCAATTGTTTGGTTTATAGGAGTTTGTTTTTATGTCTTGTTTTTGAAAAAACAAAAAAGACGAAAACGGGTACTGATTATTACCATTATTGTTGCATATGTAATGTCGAATTCTTTTGTGGTAAATGAGTTTGTGCGTGCATGGGAAATTCAGACGGTACATGTCGATTCGCTTACCAAACAATACGACTATGGAATTGTCCTTGGTGGGTTCAATACCTATGATTCTCAATTTGACCGAGTGAATTTCAATAAGGCTTCTGATAGATTGTGGCAGGCTTTGTTGTTATATAATACGGGGAAAATTAAGAAAATTTTAATTTCGGGAGGCGAGGGGCGTATTGTTCAGGAAGGATATCGTGAAAGTATTATTACTCGAGATTTTTTGGTTAAAATCGGGGTGCCAAAATCCGATATTGTTATTGAGGAGAAATCGAGAAACACATATGAAAATGCATTGTATACAAAACAAATTTTGGAATCCCAAAACGATTCTGATTCTTTATCCTGCCTGCTTATAAGCTCAGCTATTCATATGCGACGTGCACATGCTTGTTTTTCTAAAGTGGGATTGTCTTGCGATACGTTTAGTGCCGATAGAATAGCCGGACCTACAAAATTCATTTTTGATTATTGTTTTATTCCCTCAATGGATGCCCTTGAAAACTGGCGGGTGCTATTTCGTGAAATTGCCGGATATCTCGCATATGCCATTAATGGATATGTGTAAATCTTCCTTTAGGTCGCGTTTGTTTCTGTAAACCTGAGTTCGACGTAATTTTTCGAGTTCAGATTAGCTCCGCTGAGCTCGTCCTTTGTCCTCGGTTGATATAAAAAGCTGTTTATCAAGGCAAATTATTGAATAATAGCGAGC
>JAQICB010000078.1 GCA_027858745.1 Bacteroidales bacterium | reverse complement strand
CGCCTTACAGGAAATGCTATTCCTGTAATACCTGTCCGTCAGTACAGACTTTTGCCGGTTGGCTTCCTTCACTGCATACCTCACGGTAAACCAGCTTGCCACTTGCTAATGCTTCGAGGCGTTACCCTCGCGCATAAGGGACTTTCACCCTCTGGATAAAATTACCCCCACACTCTATGGCTCCTTGAAAAAGATTTGTATTTTTAAACTTTTTCTGGAACATCGAGGTGGGTGCACTGCTGCTCATGCAGGGCACACACACTAGGTATAAGTAATGCCAGGCTTATCGGTTTGCGAGCCAGTGTTTTTCAAAAATGCTTATCTTGTAGCTTGATAAGTATGAGCTTTGCATGCTGGCACTACTCATACCATTACCGTTACCAACCATGATAAAAACGTGCCGCAATTAAAATGAAACCTAAATAAAAATACAATGAAGAAAATTACAATTCTATTATTTATGATTAACGCATTTGCACTACATAGTATTGCACAAAATGTAAGCAATGTTACCGCAATGCAAAACGGCGAGCAAATTATTGTAAGCTACAAAATTGACGGTGGCGATGCCGACAAGGTTTACACTCCAACGCTATACTACTCTAACGATAGCGGTGCTAATTACATCAAGTGTATAAGCACTAAAGCCGACTATGGTAAACCTAATCAAACAAATCAAATTACCTGGGCTGTTACCAATGATCTTGATTATTTTGGTGGTGAAAATATTTTGTTTAAAGTTAGTGTTTATGGCTTTTTTAATTTTGTTAAAGGTGTAGCAATTATAAGCGGAAGAAAATATAAGACAATAAAAATAGGAAGTGTTGAGTGGATGGTAGAAAACTTGAACCTAGATGTAGGCACTAGTTGTTGGTGCTACAATGACAAACCATCAAATTGTGATAAATATGGACGATTATACAATTTGGAAGATGCTAAGAGAGCTGCAAATAAATGCACTGGTTGGTTTTTACCAACCAAGCTTTACTTTGAAGTATTAGACGAATTTATTAAAGAAAGCAATGTTAGTTCTCAAATAAAAACCTCAAGTATGAATGTACAAAATGGAGGGCGGAATGAAGTAAAAAATTCTTATTCTAAGGGAGGAGTATTTACATGGTTGAATGATCTTAATTTCTTCTGGTCATCTACTACAGATGGAAACATGAAAGCATTAGTGTATACTTTAAGTGAAAGCGGTAGAATATCCTCTTCAAGTTATGAATATAATTTTAATGGTTGTTCAGTTCGTTTATTTCGTTTAGCTCAATAAAAAAAAGTTTGTTTTTAAATTAACAAAGGTCACTATTATGAAAATAAATCACTATTTAATACTTTTGTTTTTGATATATCCAATCATATCATATACTCAAAACATTTCAGAAGTAAGTTCTAAATACAATTTTACTATTTACTCAAAAAAAGGCAAAGTTGAAAAAATAGCTCAAGAAAAAAGAGATGCTGAAATTAAAAAAGTAAAAGAGGAAAGAAACCTAGCATTCAAAAATGCTTCGTCTAAAAATACAATCGAAGCTTATGATCAATTTCTCCATAATAAATATTCTGATGCATATTTAAATAATCAAGCCATTGAATCAATTCTTTTAATAACCCCAAATACCATTGCAGGTTATGAGCAGTTTTTAGAAAAAAAATACAGTAACAATCAGTTGAACAACCAGGCAATTGCAAGTATATATAAATTAACGACACAAATTGATGCTGTTGAAGGCTATCGTGATTTTCTAAATAAATACCCCAATGCGCTAGATGCCGGTAAAGCAACAAAAAGGCTCTATGAAATTATATACGCCATTGCCGAAGAGGAAAATGATATTGCAAGCTATTATGGATTTTTAGTTCAATTCCCAAAAGCGCAGGTTTTACTTCGAGATAAAGCATATATAAATATGCAAATGCTCGAAGTTGAAAAAGCCACCAATAAGTTTAACGAAGATAAAAAAGGAGATGACGACCATGAACTCAAAGAACGAGTGGCTAGGCAACTATATATCGAGGCAATTAGAGCAAAAGAATCGGGCGATGAATATACATTTATGAGAAAATACAATACGGTGCTATACAGTGACCTTTTTAAAGATACTCAAGCTGCTTTCGACCTTTTTAGGGATAAAGAGCTAGCTAGCCTTATACGAGAACTAAGGGACGAAATAAGAAATGTTAATTACTCAGTTAATCGAATGACAAGTGCCATTACAAGTAAACTAAATGATATTCAGAATGATATTAGCAATCTAGAAACTGAAATTTCATCTTCACAAGCTGAAAACGATTACTCGAGTTACTACGAGCGAATAATTGACTTACAACGCGAGCAAGCCAGCGACTGGAGTAAATATGTAAATACAGGCAAAGGTCCAAAAAGTTGGATTGGTAGTCCAAAATCATATTAATAAAATTAAAAAAATAGAAAATGAAATACGTACAAATAGCAATTGTATTAATTGCATTAACAATAATGTACTCGTGTAGTGGAGTTACTAGCAGCAGTAACAAAGTATCAAATAAAGAAGAATATTTTGAATTAAAAAATGCAGTAATCCAATGTGAGTCTGATTTTGAAGCAAAAATTATTGACGAAAAAAAATACACCAAAATGATGGAGGAGTATGGAGATATTTATGTGGCAAGTATAGATGCAATTCCACCCGAAAAGCGGTATACACAATCAATTTATTGTTATAAGCAAGCAGCTAGACATGACAAAACCAACAAAGAGTTAAAAGAGAAATTGCAAGAACAGCAAAAATTATTTCAAGTTGTAAACTGAAAAATAAAAGAGAAATCACGTTTGGTAATCGAGTAGACGGCTGACGGTCAAATGACCGCCAGTGCGCCTCTCACAGCACCGTACGTACGGGTCTCGTATACGGCGGTTCCTCAAATCACGGGGAACAGCGAATTTTGATAATCA
>JAQICB010000052.1 GCA_027858745.1 Bacteroidales bacterium | reverse complement strand
TCAATCACAAAAAAAAGGAGCTGCTTCCGAAAAAACAGCCCCTTTACATAACCCAAAACTACACTATATAATTAGTTATACACGCTTTGTCCGTGTTCATGTATATCCAATCCTTCGATTTCTGTCACACGTGACACACGAAGACCGAAAATTGCATTAATACCTTTCAACAGAACATACGATACAATTATGGTGAATGCCATTATAGAAAATACACCTATAAATTGTATAAAAAGTTGATTCATACCACCACCATAAAATAAACCTTCAGTTGTGTGAAACAATCCCACCAACAAGGTTCCTATGGCACCACTTGTACCGTGTACAGAAATTGCACCAACCGGGTCATCAACTTTCAACACTTTATCAATAAACTCAACAGAGAAAATCAATACCACACCGGCAATAAGCCCAATCATAATTGCTCCACCCGGAGATACCACATTACAACCTGCAGTAATAGCTACCAAACCGGCAAGTGCACCGTTGAGCGACATTGAAAGGTCAGCTTTTTTGTACCGAATCCAAGTTACAAAAAGAGTCGCTAGAAATCCGGTAGCAGCAGACAAGTTTGTCGTAATAAATATTTTCGCAACATTTAATACCGAATCACTGTCTTCACCAACAGAAAATGCCAATTCAGAACCGGGGTTAAAACCGAACCATCCCAACCAAAGTATAAATACACCCAAAGCACCAAGTACTAAGTTATGTCCTGGAATAGCTTGCGATTTACCTTTCACATATTTACCCAAACGCGGACCTAAAATTACCGCTCCAACGAGACCTGCCCAAGCACCTACAGAATGAACAATAGTAGAACCTGCAAAGTCATGAAAGCCAAGTTTACTTAACCATCCGCCACCCCATGTCCAGTGACCTTGAATTGGATAAATTATTGCCGTTAATACCAATGTAATTAAAATGTACGAACCAAACTTTGTTCTTCCTGCCATAGCTCCCGACAAAATAGTTGCCGCAGTCGCAGCAAATACAGATTGGAACCACACATCTGTAAACGGATTGAGACCTGTTCGTTCTAAAGGCACTGTTTTTTCAAACTCAATCACCGAATCACCCACAATAGATAAATCCAATGTTCCAATTATTCCGACGATATCAGTGCCGTACATGAGAGAAAATCCGACAAAGAAGAAAGATAAGGATCCAATACAAAAATCCACAAAGTTCTTCATTAAAATATTTCCCGCATTTTTAGCTCGTGTAAAACCGACCTCAACCATTGCAAATCCAGCTTGCATAAAAAAGACCAGAATCCCGGCTATCAATACCCATAAGTTATCTAAAGTATACATAATTGCTATTTTTTAAATTGTTATACACTATTCTTTTTCTTTATAATAAATTGCCTCGGGACCACGCTCACCGTTTCGAATTCGCACCGTTTCGTCAATAGGAGATATAAATATCTTTCCATCTCCTATTTCTCCGGTTGCTGCTGAATCCAAAATCGTTTTCACTGTAATCTCCAAATAAGCATCATTTACTATAATTGACAGAAGGCGTCGTTCGATATAACTGGTATCGTACTCAGTACCGCGATACTGTTTTTTGTCGTGAGTTTTTCCGACTCCGCGAACATCCCAGAAAGAAAAGAACTGAACCCCGATTTCACTAAGAGCTTCTTTTACATCTTCGTAAAGATCTCGTCTGATAATAGCTTCGATTTTTTTCATATTTGTAATTTTTAATGATTTACTAACTAAAATGATATTCCGGCATACACATAAAACGCTTCGTTGTAGGGATTTAAAGTCATCGCTCCAACAATAGGAAGTGAGAATGAATCGGAAATTTTCAGCTCTTTTGACTTACTCAGCGTTATGTTGCAAATACCAAAATCTCCTGAAGTTGTGTATGCTCCGTTTCCTGCACCAATTGCCAAATCAAAAACATCAAGCGAATACGCAAGCTCTACATACACATCTTCGGTATCATCTCCGAGCATATATGCTCCGGTAAAACTAAATGCTCCGGCTTCATACGAAAGTGAAGGCTCAATAAAATGCATAGTCTCAAAATCCATCCAATTTCCACCAAAATAATAATCGGTAACGGTAAGACTTAAACCAAAGTCAAATGAATATCCAAGATACAAATCCATTTCGAGTGCTTCAGTTCCACCGGAATTAACAGACCCCCACGAACCAAATGTTAATCCTCCCGCAGACAGCTCCATCCAAGGTTGGAAAGCAGCACCTGTTCCGAATTTTGCACCACGCCACACATAACTACTGTAAACATCCATCCCCACATCAGACGTAACAGCTGACTCTTTTACTTCAGTTTCTTGAGCCGACACTGTTGTCATACTCATTGCAATACAAGCGATTGCTGTTCCAATTAGCTTGTGAAAGTTTGTTTTTTTCATAATAATAATTTTTAAATTAATAAATTTGTATACTGCAAACTTAGGTTCTTTCACAAGCGCAAACTATCAGCAAAAACTCGGGATTTTGCCTCTGTGTTTTACGTATGATATATGCGTGTTTTACGGAGAGAGTACGGAAATAAAGAACTTAACAGTTGTTATTTAAACCTGAGTTCGACGTGATTTTTCGAGTTCCTATTAATATAAAAAGCTGTTTATCAAAGCAAAACATATCGAACTCAGGTTATAAGGAAAATACACAAAAGCTTCGGGTAATTAAGTATCATTGTACAGACACACCATGGCATGTACCAACAGTACTGTACGAAAATTTACTTCTATTCCGTACCATACTTATATTTGATATAAAGAGAGGAGAAATAATGACTTCAGGTGCCTACTGCCCAGAAACTATTAACCTGATTGCGAATGAGCAACGAAATGTAAAAATCACAAGTACCTGTACTTTCGGCAATAAGGCATATGGCAAATAAACTACAAAATTATCTGATAATTGATTTTGTTTTTTTCTTCGTAGATACTCCATAGGTTTTCACAACAGTGCTGTACGAAAAATCACTTCTAACCTGAGTTCGATATAATTTTTTAGGTTCAGAACGCTTATAAATAGTGAGGTTCAATCAAAAATAATGAAATAATAACGGGTTATTTTAAATTATTTTTGAGCTGAAGATGGCTGTT
>JAQICB010000050.1 GCA_027858745.1 Bacteroidales bacterium | reverse complement strand
AACCGAAACGGTAAATGACTGTGAGAGTGAGAAAGCACCGGTAGAGTATACAATAAAAGACTTGCCGTCCAATCCACTAGTTTTTGATATTGATAATATTTGTGTGTATAATAATAATCCAATTATTGAAGTTCAAAATAATCCTAATCCTCTAGCAGAATATAAATGGTTTAATGCCAATAATGTTGAAATTGTTGGAGAGCATACACATACCTATACACATGAGATAAATAATACTGTTGGAATATTTCAGTATAATGTTCAACGCATAGAAGGTGAATGTGAAAGTGAAAAAATGCCAATTAATGTTATTATTAATCCACGACCGAGTGTTCCTGTTTCTAGAAGTCTTGTTGGCTGTCAAAATAATTCAATTCAATTTGAATCAAATAATGAAAATACAGAATGGTATGAAGATGAAGATACGGTAAATAGAATTTTTATAGGTAAATATTCAAATATTTTAAATATTCAAACTGATTCAATTTTTTATATGGTTACGCATCAAAATGGTTGCGTGAGTGATATTGGTATAACACATTTAGAAGTTATACCTCTTCCGCTTATTTCTTTAGGAGAAAATAAAGATATTTGCTTTTATGAAGATGATATACAAGATCTAACAGCAGAAGTTGAATCTCAATATTCAATTACAGGTGAAGATATTTTTGAATGGAGTGTTATTCCTAATAAAATAAATGTGGCACCCGATAAAAATTCTGCAACAGTAACATTGGCTGATTATATTATTGATACCGGAAAATATTTAATACGAACTCGGTTTAGAATAAAAAACCCACAAAAAAATGAATATTGTTCTAGTGAATATGATAAAGTGGTTTTCTCTGCACATGGTTTTGCACAATCACCACGTGTTGATTCTTCCGTTATCTGTAAAAACAAAAACATTGAGCCCTTGTATGGAGAAGGAACTTCTGAAATGATTTGGCTCAGTCATGATGCATATCCATCTGTGGGAGAGGGTAGTATATATGAGTTTGGAAATGAAGAAGATTTAGATGTTGGAGTATATCATTTTACGGTATATGATTATGATTCTAAAACTGGCTGTAAAAGTCGAGAGGTTCCTGTTAGTTTTAGATTGGCACCACCGTCTGTTCCTGATTTAACTGGAGCAAATAGAGTGTGTGAAAATCAGATTGAGGAGCGGTATGTTACAAAATATAATGAAGGAAGTATATACGATTGGAAGGTAAGTGGTGATAAGATAATTTATGTTAAGGATGATGCTCGAGGAAATGTACGTTATGTCGATTGGGATGTTTCGGGGTATGATACTCTGACAGTAATGGAACAAACAATTGATGGTTGTATCGGATATGATACAATAGCAGTTCGAACCGCACCATATCCAATTCCTTCATTTGACTGGTCATTGCCGGGAGCTTCAAATATTGTGTTATATACAAACCAAACAATTCAAGATTCTATATGGGACTATACAGCGAATGGTATACTTGTGAGTGAAGAGATTCCGTATGAATTGTTTTGGGATTTTGGAAAGAATCGCAGAAATTCCGATAGTTTACCTATGCATGTTAAGTATGAAAATATAAATAGACCACTTGAAGTTGGAGGATATTTATATGGGTATTCAGATCCTGTGATGCGAGTAGTAAATAGCTATGGATGTGAAAGTAGTTATACCGAAACAATATTCGTTGATTTACTTGCAGATTTACATGTGCCCAATTCATTTGCGCCGATGAATCCAGCACAAGGAGTCCGCTATTTTCAACCGAAAGGATTTAACATTTATACAATGGAAATATGGGTGTATGACCTGTGGGGAAATCTAGTATGGTATTCGAATGAGGTTGATGATGAAGGTAATTTTGTCGGAAAGTGGGATGGACGGTACAACGGAAAAGTGTTGAAATCAGATACTTATATTTGGAATATAGAAGCAATATTTGAAGATGGTCAACCCTGGAAAGGTATTCCTGACAGTCAAGGAGGGTATAATAAATTCGGTCCGGTTATCTTGTTGCGATAGAATTGAAAAATATTTGACAACAAGTTTTTTTGTCTAATGATGATGGGGGAAAGATACAAATGATGTGGGATATTTGCAAAAAAATCCTTAATCCGAACTTCCATTTGTTATGTTACTGTCAAATTTGCCATTGTAAAGATAGTTCTATATATATTGCATAATCTCTTATTTTTGTTGAACTGTATATTTTGCTAGCTCTAAAGCATCATCAAAGGATGAGAGTACATTATTTTTGCTTACAAGGTCAACAATGCTGTTCTTTTCTAATTCTTCATATACAGAACTGTTAACCCCTGACATAATAACTATGATTCCGTTTGCTTTGAGATTTTTTATAACTGAACGTAAATTATAAATGCCGGTGGCATCGATAAACGGAACATGTCGCATGCGGATAATGAGAACGTGTGAACGTATACCAATAGTTTCAATGAGATTACAGTATTGTTTTGCTGAGCCAAAAAAGAATGGTCCGCTAATTTCATAAATGCCTATTTCTTTGGGGACGTGTGAGTAATTTTCAATTACATCTTTGTCTATAGTTTCTTCTATTTTCTCACTTACGGTACTCATTCGTTTCATAAATAATAATGATGATAATACCACGCCAACTTCTATAGCCACTGTTAAATCGACTAAAATGGTAAGAAAAAAGGTGGTGAGTAATATGAATACATCAAAGGGCGAAGATTTAAAAATTGAAATAAAAGATCGCCATTCGCTCATGTTATATGCTACAACAATCAGTATTCCGGCTAAACATGACATTGGTATTAATGTAGCCCATTGTGCGACAAATAACATGATGATGAGTAAAACCACGGCATGAATAATTCCGGCAATTGGGGTTCGACCACCGTTTTTAATATTGGTTGCGGTTCGTGCAATAGCACCTGTTGCCGGTATGCCACCAAAAAATGGGGTGATAATGTTTGCAATTCCTTGTGCAATTAATTCGGTATTTGAACGATGTTTGGTTCCCAGCATTCCATCGGCAACTACCGCCGAAAGTAAGGATTCAATTCCGCCTAATAAGGCAATTGTGAGTGCCGGGGCAAGATATAAATGGAGTTCTGAAAAATTAATGTGAGGAGTGTGAAATGAAATGTTTTGAGGTATGGTGCCAAATACCGACTCTATCGTTTCGACCGGAAGATTTGTTAACTGAACAATAATTGTTACCAAGATTATAGCTATGAATGAGCCCGGAATTTTACGAGTAATATGTTTACTAAAAATAGCTATACAAATGGTTATAGTGGTAATTCCAAGTGCATATGGATTAATGAGGTGTAAGGACTGAAAATATAAACTCCATTTTGGTAAAAAATCTGTTGGAACCTCTTCAATGTTCATTCCCATGGCATCTTTAATTTGTGTTGAGAAAATGACGAGAGCAATACCACTTGTAAAACCTATAATAAGTGGATGGGGAATGAATTTTAATAATGTGCCGAGTTTGAGTAAACCAAACAGTATGAGAAATACACCGGCCATTATTGTTGATATAATTAAGCCATTAATACCGAATTCTTGTACTATTCCAAATACTATAACAATAAAGGCTCCGGTTGGTCCACCTATTTGCACACGGCTTCCTCCAAAGAATGATATAATGAAACCTCCAATAATTGCTGTTATTAATCCTTTTTCGGGACTTACGCCTGATGCTACTGCAAATGCTATAGCTAATGGGAGGGCAACAATTCCGACAATAATTCCGGAAAATAAGTCTTGAATAAATTTATCTTTTGTGTATCCTTCTGAAAGTACACTGAATAATTTTGGTTTGAAAACCGGTTCCATAAGAGTGAAAAAAATAATTGTACGTTAATACACTACAAAAAACAAATACATAATTAAGTATCTATTTTAAAGTTATGCTTGTGAAATAAATGTGGAAAGTTTGATCTACTACCAGTCAAGAATTTTTCGTTCTTTATAAAAACACCCCGATTGCAGGTCTGAGGCAGGTGCTGTTGCAAGCCAATAAGGGGTATCTATTCCTTCGGCTATGGTAAGCATAGCATTTGGGCCACCCATGTCTGTTGCAACCCATCCGGGGTCAACAGAAGTGACGATAATGCTGCTGTCTTTCACTTCATCTGCCAATACTTTTGTAAGTGCATTTACAGCTGTTTTCGACATGCTGTATGCGGGAAACGGTCCCATTCTTGGAACGCCTAGTTGTCCCAGTCCTGATGAGAAATTAATGATTCTACCGGATTCTGATTTTTTAAGCAAGGGAATAAACTCTTTACACATCCATACCGAACCAAAAAAGTTTGTTTGCATGGTGTCATGCAGTAAATCAACCGGCATGTTTTCAATAGACGTATCGTCTGTGTCCGTATTTATTGCGGCACAATTTATTAAAATATCAAGTGATTTAAATTCTTGTTTTATTTCTTTTCCGAGTATTTCAATATCAGAAAGGTTTGACACATCACATTTCTTAAGAATTGCTTTTCCACCATGAGAGAGAATATCATTAAATACCGGTTTTGCTTTTTCAAGATTTCTACTCACTACAATAACAAACATGCCGTTTTGTGCACATTTTTCTGCTAGAGCTTTTCCGATACCTCTGTTTGCTCCGGTAATTAAAACTGTCTGTGTCATATTATTTACAATTAATATCCTATTGATTGAGAAAATAGAACATGCTGATTTTTATTTAATTTCAGTGTTGTGTGAAGTTGTTCTTTATCGATATACCCACGAAACACGCAATTCATACTTTCCGAAGCTGCATATAAATATACATTTTGTCCGATAAAACCACAATCAACATGAGCCATATTCATTTTATCTGTATCCTTTGTATAGTGCTCTTCCATTTTCGTAAAATCGGCAACATATACAATATTAAGGGCAGCATCTTTTACAAAATCTTGTTTTCCTGCCAATTCTCGTTTATCTCCCTTCGAAATAGGGTAGAGTATGTTTTGCTCAGCATCCCAGCGATAAATACCTTCCTGAATAAACACAAAAAGGATAATTTCTTGCATATTTAAAGCAGATGGAGCAGTACGTTTTTCATCTCTATTATAGCCAAATGCCGACCATAATATATTCGATAATTCCTGTTTTGATAATTCTTTTTCCGCATTAAACTCTCGCGTGGTACTGCGTTTACTTAATGCATCCATAAGTGGTATGCCACCTTGCTTTTGTGGTTCCGGTAGTTGAATAGGATTTTGAGTATATACATTACAGGTCATAAAGCTGAGACTAAAAAGAAGTATGATTTTAATATTACAAGCCATTATTATTATTTAGTTTATTGTGTTCGAGCAAATAATAAGCAATTGCGGTAACAATTCCAAACAAAATTGCAGCAATTATCCAAACTAATCGTTGTTCGGTTGTTTTGTCGGGCCGTTTTAAAATAGATATTATAACCCAGATAGCCCCAATAATTTGTAAAATACCAATGATTGCCAAGACTGTACTTATTTAGTTAATTTTTTGTATTTAAATCGTTTTGGATCAGCATTTCCTAACCGTTTTTTTCTGTTTTCTTCGTAATCAGAAAAACTACCTTCAAAACAAACTACTTCAGAATTACCTTCAAATGCAATAATATGCGTCGCTATTCTATCTAAAAACCACCTGTCGTGAGAAATAACAACAGCACAACCGGGAAAGTTCAATAAACCTTCTTCAAGTGCACGAAGTGTGTTAATGTCAATATCATTTGTCGGCTCATCGAGAAGAAGTACGTTAGCCTGAGATTTGAGGGTCATTGCTAAATGCAATCGGTTTCGTTCACCACCCGAAAGTATTCCACATTTTTTCTCTTGGTCTGCACCGGAAAAATTAAACCGGCTTACGTATGCTCTCGAATTAAATGATTTACCGTTAAAATCAATTTGTTCATTTCCACCGGTAATAACTTCAAAAACAGATTTTTCGGGATCAATTTCTGCATGCTGTTGGTCTACGTACGCAACTTTAACAGTTTCACCAACCGTAAATGTGCCTGAATTAGGTTTTTCTTGTCCCATTATCAAACGAAACAATGTTGTTTTTCCCGCACCATTCGGACCAATGACTCCAACAATGCCTGCCGGTGGGAGTGTAAAGTTTAGGTTTTCGAATAAAAGTTTATCATCAAATCCTTTTGAGACATCGTGTGCTTCAATAACCTTATCTCCCAAACGAGGACCTTGAGGTATGAATATTTCAAGTTTTTCTAATTGTTCTTTTGTTTCTTCGTTGATCATTTTATCGTATGCACTTAATCGAGCTTTTGATTTTGCAGAACGTGCTTTCGGGGTCATGCGAACCCATTCCAGTTCGCGTTCCAAGGTTTTTTGTCGTTTGCTTGTTTGCTTTTCTTCTTGTGCGAGTAATTTTGATTTTTGATCTAACCAAGACGAATAATTTCCTTTCCATGGAATTCCTTCGCCACGGTCAAGTTCTAGTATCCATCCTGCAACATTATCAAGAAAATATCTATCGTGCGTAATTGCGATAACCGTTCCTTTATACTGTTGTAAAAAATGTTCTAACCAATTAATTGATTCAGCATCAAGATGGTTTGTCGGTTCATCAAGTAACAACACGTCCGGTTCTTGAAGTAGCAAACGGCATAGTGCAACACGTCTGCGTTCCCCTCCGGACAAATGTTCGATTTTTTCGGCACCATCAGGGCAATTAAGTGCATCCATTGCACGCTCAAGTTTATTGTCAATTTCCCAAGCACCTTTTTGTTCAAGAATATCAGTAAGTTTCCCTTGTCGTTCAATGAGTTTATTCATTTCATCGTCCGACATTGGTTCAAGAAATTTATTGTTTACGTTTTCATATTCTTTGAGTAAATCAACAATTTCTTGCATACCTTCTTGCACAACTTCTTTTACAGTTTTATCTGCATCCAATATCGGTTCCTGTGCAAGAAAGCCAACAGAGTAATTTTGAGAAAAGACAACCTCACCCTGATAATCTGCTTCTAATCCGGCAATAATTTTAAGCAGGGTAGATTTCCCGGAACCGTTTAAACCGATGATACCAATTTTGGCACCATAATAAAATGACAAGTAAATATTTTTTAAAACTTGTTTTTGTGGGGGGAATGTTTTGGAAACATCCACCATTGAAAATATTATTTTTTTATCGTCGCTCATATTCTTTTTTTTACAAATGTATTTTTTTCTTGGTATAAAACAAATATTTTTTCAGACTGCTTGCACAGAAATTACATACGTTCCGGAACATTTATTCCCAATAACTTCATCGCTGAAGCTATAATTGTGGCTACTTGTTTTGAGAGTCCGAGTCTGAATTGTTGAATAGCAGAGTCTTCTTCATTCAAAATAGAACATTCATGGTAAAATTGATTGAACGCTTTTACCAAATCGTATGTGTAATTTGCAATATGTGAAGGAGCATGTTCTTTACCGGCAAGAGAAATGATTTCTTGATATTTTGCTATCATTTTTATTAATTCCCGTTCTTTTTCGGAATAGGTGCTAACTAAAAATGTTGCCGGAATTGTGATGCCCTGTTCATCTGCTTTTCGAAGCACCGAACAGATTCGAGCGTGAGTATATTGAATAAAAGGTCCGGTATTACCGTTAAAATCTATAGATTCTTTCGGGTTAAACATCATTGTTTTCCGTGGTTCTACTTTGAGTATAAAATATTTGAGAGCAGCTTGTGCTATCATTTCAAAGGTTTGTTCTTTTTCATTAACAGTTAAACTTTCAAGTTTACCTAAATCGTTTGAAATTGTGGTAGCTGTTTCTTTCATTTCTTCCATTAAATCATCAGCATCAACCACGGTACCTTCCCGCGATTTCATTTTTCCTGCCGGTAATTCAACCATGCCATATGACATGTGGTAAATTTTTTCGGCCCACTCATATCCAAGTTTTGAAAGAATGATGCTCAGAACTTGAAAATGGTAATTTTGTTCATTTCCCACCACATAAATCAGTTCTTTCATATTGCCAAACTCTCGAAAACGTTCAACGGCAGTACCAATATCTTGCGTCATATATACCGATGTGCCATCGGGACGGAGTAGTAGTTTATGGTCAAGTCCCTCTTTGGTTAAGTCCGCCCACACAGAGCCATCTTCTTTTTTATAGAGAATCCCTTTGTCTAAACCGTCAAGAATAATCTTCTTACCAAGTAAATACGTTTGTGATTCGTAATACATTTTATCGAAGGAAACCCCCATACGTGAGTATGTTTCGTTAAATCCTTTGTATACCCATTCGTTCATTGTTTTCCAAAGCGAGACTGTTTCTGCATCTCCCGATTCCCACTTTACAAGCATTTCACGAGCAGCCTGCATTAATGGAGCATCATTTTTTGCATGCTCTTCTGAACTTCCTTGTGATATAAGTTCTTGAATTTGCTTTTTGTGTTTTTTGTCAAACAGAACGTAATATTTACCGATTAAATGGTCACCTTTTAACCCTGAAGATTCAGGAGTTTCGTTATTGCCAAATAATTTCCAAGCAAGCATTGATTTGCAAATATGTATTCCGCGATCATTAATTAAATTTGCTTTTATCACTCTGTATCCGTTTGCTGAAAGTATTTGAGCGAGAGCATATCCTAATAAATTATTGCGTATATGTCCCAAATGCAATGGTTTGTTTGTGTTTGGTGATGAGTATTCAACCATTATAGTTTGTGAATCGGAACTAACAGCTGTAAAACCATATTGTTCACCTTTTGATAATGACTGTTGAAGGTTTTGTATCCAATATGCAGGAGAAATCGAGAGATTCAAAAATCCTTTTACCACATTAAATGATTCAATTTCTGAAACATGTTCTTGTAAATAATTACCAATTTCTGTTGCTGTTTGTTCCGGTGATTTACGAGCAATTTTCACATAGGGAAATACAACAATTGTTTTGTCGCCCTCAAACTCTTTACGGGTTTCTTGAATTTGAATGCTCGAAGAGTCAATATCTGCCTCGTATACTTCATGAAGTGCGGTAACGAGTGCATGTGTGAGAATAATATCAATATTCATCGTATCTATTTAAGTATTTGTATTGTCTTAATTAAACATCCATAACAATACCATTATGGATATGTCATGTTTGTTTGTGCAAAAATAATAAGTAAAATGATTTTAACATAGATTATGGAACATTTCTTAGAATCTACCTATTAAAATCAAGTGTTTATGAATCTCAGCCGCCTTTTCGTTTTGTTTTGTATCCCTTTTTTTTGAGATGATTTTCTATCATATCACGTTTGTCTCCTTGAATGATAATAGTGCGGTCTTTTGTGGATCCACCAACTCCACATTTTTTTTTGAGTGTTTGGGCTAGTTCTTGTAAGTCATTATCTGTTCCGATAAAACCTTCTATAAGTGTTGCAGATTTTCCTTTTCGTTGCTTTCTATCGAGTGAAATATATACGGTTTGTTGTTCCGGGGGTATAGATTCGTTAGTGTTTTCTTCTTCTGAACCATATTCAAAATCGGAATTCGTTGAAAAAACAACGCCAAGTCTCTTTTTCCAATCGTTATTACTCATTAAATGTGAATCTTATAGTTTGTAAATATACCGTTTCTTGAGAATATCTTGAAATTCTTGTCCGAGAATTTCTTTACTGTTATTGAGATTTTCGATATCAATAATGTAGATATGTTCACGGTCTGCACCATCGAATTTCTGGTCATTGTTTGAGTCAACTTTTCCGTCAACTTCAATGAGTGTTTTCTCTTCGTTTATAAATTTCCAACTGCGAGCATCGACAAAATCAGGGCTTATTTGAGTGAGGTTTTTTCCATTATCATCGCTCATGAAAAGATATGCCGGATCATGCCCTGCTTTTAAATCATTGTTGCTATCAAAATCGTTCACTATTATCTGAAATATAATTTTTGAGTTCTTATTTTTTTTAATTTGACGATAATCAAGAATTACAGGTGCGATATTTTTTATTTTTTGGGTGCTGTCGAATAGTAAATGTTTTTCTCCTGTTTTATAATTGTAAAAAACTATATTGTAAATTTCTCTTTCAAAACCTCTTTTGCTTACATAGTTTTCACTTTTTGTTTCAATTTTGATACTTACCGGATACATCAGATAATCGGCACCTTTAATTTTAACAGATTTTTCGAAATTCAAATCAGAAGCATTAACTAATTTTTTTTCTACTTTGGGCGTAATTTCGGTTGTGCACGCAGTAAAAAAGAAAAAAACAACAATAGAATATAAAAAAATATTTTTCATTTGTTTACATTTAAGATTCATATAACAAAGCTAAAAAAAAAAGTGATTTAAAAAAAGCCTTTCGACTATTATTGAATTAAAAATATGCACGGACGCTTGTGCAGATTGGGTTGATATGTTTTCCACTTTTCAACAGTTTGTGTATGAATATATTCGGAAGAAAGTGTTATATCGCACGCAATACAGAGTTTTGTTTTTGGTTTCAGCGTTTGGAGTAAATCATCCAATAATTTTTGGTTTCGATAGGGGGTTTCCATAAATATTTGGGTATAACCGCTGTGTGCTGCGTATTGTTCAATTTTTTGAATAAATTGTCGTTTTCCTTCTTTTATAGGAATATATCCGTGAAAGGTAAATTGTTGCCCGTTAAAACCCGAAGCAATAAGAGCGAGTAAAATTGAATTTGGACCAATTAGTGGGTGAACTCGAATAGAATGTTGGTGTGCAAATTCAACCAATAAATTGCCGGGGTCTGCTATGCACGGCATACCCGCTTCACTTATGATACCCATATCAATGCCTGAAAGCAGAGGTTTCATAATAGTGGGGATTTCTTTTGGTTTCGTGTTTTTGTTAAATTCAACAAATGTTAATGAATCTATTGAGACAGAAGGGCAGAGTGACTTTATACCACGTCGGGCAGTACGAATGTTTTCTGCAATAAAGTGTGTGCATGATGAAATGATACGACTATTTTGAGAAGGAAAAATATAATCGTAATTTGCTTCACCAAGATGTGCGGGAATTAAAAAGAGAGTTCCTATTGTCTTATTTGTACTCATTATTGCAAAAATTTATTTTAATTTGTAAAAATATTTAAAAAAAATAGAACCGACATGATAATCGTGAACATTATTCAAATGATATTAATAGCTGTATGGAATTTATTTACTGTGTATATAGTAGGTGGGTTGACAAGTAAAAAAAATGCGTTTAATTTTACAATAAATGTCTGGGCTCCGGTTATTTCATTTATTCTTTTGACAAAAGTATGTGTTAGAGGTAAAGAATATGTGAAGCCGGAAAAGAATTATATTTTTATGGCAAATCATAGTTCCTATTTTGATATTGCTGTTTTGTTTATGGCAACACAGCGCAAAATTCATTTTATGGCAAAAGATGAGTTGCGAACAAATCCATTTACCGGATTTATGTTGAAAAAAATTGAAATGATATTCATTGATCGTTCGAATGCATATAAATCTAAGGAAAGTTTACAGCGTGCTTCCGAATTTATAAAACAAGGGAGAGATTTAATGGTTTTCCCCGAAGGAACTCGAACCAAAACCGACAAGATTGGTCCCTTTAAACGAGGTGGTTTTAAAATTGCTGTTGATTCGCATGTTCCTATTGTCCCAATAATTATACAAAAGTCTGCAAAAGCTTGGCCGCGAAATAATTTTAATTTTCGACCGACAACCGTTACTGTTAAATTCTGTGAGCCAATTGAAACAACAAATTTTACCGAAAAAAACATGTCGGCATTGCTGTCTTCTGTAAAGACTATTATGGAACAAAAAATTGATTAAACTTTTTAGATTTAACGTTCATCAATAATCATTGCATCCGGATGTGCTGTTGTGTCAAACGCAAATGTTGAATTTGACAATGATTTGTTTGTCACAAAAGTATTGATAGTTATAGTGTATACATTTTCGTCTTTCGCAAAATATTCTATTTTCCAGAGCTGAGATTTATCTTTGTCGATAAATAAACGAATACGAGAATATTCACTTTCTTCAATATTTTTAGGATATAAATCGATAATATATATGGCTCTATTGGCTTCAAATCGTTCTTGAATAAATTTGTATTTAAAACCTGTTTCATAAATGGTGAGCATTTTTGCAGGATTGAAATTGTTTTCGTCGTCTTTGTTAACCTTTGCAATAATCACTTCATTTTCCTCTAGCATATGTGTCCACATACTCGAACCGTCGTTATAAATGGTGTTTCCTAAAAGAGTAAGTTTGTATTTGTCGCCTTTTAACAGCAATGTTCCTTGCGTTCTGTTTGCTTCACTTTCGGCATCTTTAGATTGGTGAGAAAAGACAAAATTCACCTGAATTGTTGAATAATTTTTTGTTTCTTCAGAAACATTATCGAGAATTTCTTTTGCTTTTTCTGCGTTATTTTGTCCGAAAATAGGAGAGTAGATGAGTAAACTAAAGATGATACCTGTAATTATTTTTTTCATATCTTTATATATTATTATGTTTATAATTTTCCTTGTTGTTTTAGAGCTACCAATAACTGTTCCAAACTTGTTTCGTCTGCTATAAGAACTTGTCGTGCTTTGCTTCCTTCAAATTGTCCTACCACACTGGATGCTTCTAATTGATCCATAATTCTTCCGGCACGATTATATCCTAATTTTAATTTTCGTTGAATTAATGAGGTCGAGCCTTGTTGGTTGCCGACAACAACACGTGCCGCATCTTCAAACATAGAATCGAATGCGTCCATATCATTGTCAAGTGAGCCACCAGAACCGGAATCGTTTCCTTTGTATTCAGGTAATTCGTGTGCAGAAGGATATGCTTGTTGTTCTGCAATAAAATCAGTAATTGATGCTATTTCAGGAGTATCTATAAAAGCGCATTGCAGACGTACAAGAGAGCTTCCGGTTGTTATGAGCATATCACCCTTTCCAATTAATTGATTTGCTCCCGATGCATCTAAAATTGTTCTCGAATCTATGCTCGACATAACGCGGAACGCAATTCGTGATGGAAAATTTGCTTTAATACCGCCGGTAATGATATTTGCTGCCGGACGTTGTGTTGCAATTATTAAATGAATACCAATAGCACGAGCCAACTGAGCCAAACGCATAAGTGGCGTTTCAACTTCTTTGCCTGCGGTTATGATTAAATCAGAGAATTCATCAATAACCACAACAATATATGGTAAGTATCGATGCCCTTTTTCCGGATTTAATTTTCGCTTTATGAATTTTTCGTTGTATTCTTTTATATTTCTGAGCTTTGCTGTTTTTAGCAAATCATAACGATTATCCATTTCAATACATAAAGAGTTGAGTGTTGCAACAACCTTTTGAGTATCCGTTATGATTGCTTCTTCTTCGTCCGGTAATTTTGCAAGAAAATGATTTTCTATACTTTGAAAAAGCGTTAATTCAACTTTTTTCGGGTCAATTAATACAAATTTTAATTGAGCAGGATGTTTTTTGTATAAAAGAGATGTGAGAATAGCATTGAGTCCAACAGATTTACCTTGTCCGGTTGCTCCGGCAACGAGAAGGTGAGGAGTTTTTGCTAAATCAAAAACATATGTTTCGTTCGAAATGGTTTTTCCTATACCTATCGGCAATTCAAATTTACTTTCCTGAAAGTTTTTTGAGGCTATAATTGCTCGGAACGAAACGGTGTCGGGATTTTTGTTTGGTACTTCTATACCAATAGTTCCTTTCCCGGGAATTGGTGCAATAATACGAATTCCAAGAGCGGCAAGACTGAGTGCTATATCGTCCTCCAGATTTTTTATTTTTGATATGCGAACTCCGGCTGCAGGTACAATTTCATATAATGTAATGGTCGGCCCAATTGTTGCCGAAATCTTATCAATTTGTATATTGTAATCTTTCAGTGTTTTTTCAATTTTCTTTTTGTTTTCAGAGAGCTCATCGTTTGACACTTCGGTATTTGATGATTGATGATCTTCTAATAAATCAATATGAGGCAATTTATAGTGAGACAAATCAAGCGTTGGGTCGTAATCATGTAATTCTGTAGAAATATGCTCACTTTCATCATCATTTTCTAATGTGTTAGTGACTTCCATATTGTCAACGTCTTCGAGTTCTTTAGCAACATCTATATCATTATCTGTCTGTTTTGTTTCAATGTTGTCGGCATCACGAGAATCAGTTATTTCAAAATCAGAATTTTCTTGTTTGTGAGAATCGGTTTCTTTACCGTTTTCCTCTTCAGTAATATCGGGGCTTTTTAAATCTATTGGTGTTGAAACTGTGTTGCTATCAGCATCTGTTTGAGGGGCTTCTTCTGTGTCTGGTTCATCACTGTTTTCTTCTTCTTCTTCAAATTCCTCTTCGGTTTTAGAAAATAAACTTTTAAAGAAGGGTAATGATTGTTTAAATGTGAATAATATATATCCGGTAAAAAGAATAAAGATAATAAGACCTGCAGGTATAATTCCCACAATGTTTGCCAGAAAAATATGGCTTACATAATAGCCGAAAAACCCACCAATATTTGCATCCCACATATCACCAAACGCATAGCCAAGCGTGATGGAGATGACGATAATTGATATGCTTGATTTTACAAGAGTTTGTGTAAGGGGGATAAAGCTTATTTTGAAAAGTTTAAGACCTGCTATGAGAAATATGAAAATAAAAAGGAATGAAGAGATGCCGAACCAATCATGTATAAATTTTTTTGATATTAATGCTCCAAAACGTCCACCCCAGTTTTTTGTTTTTCTTTCTATGTTTTCTATATCTTGTAAATTTGGTTGAGCATTTGTTAGTGCCGGATCTATTACTTCTTGTTCTGATGAGAACAAATATTCCAAAGTGTTTTTTTCTAATAAATCACTTTGGTCTTGTTCCCAAGTAAATAAAAAGGAGGTGAACGCAAGTGTAAAAAATATTGCAGAACTCAATAAAATGATTCCGGAAATAATTCGGGTACGTTCATCTTTTACTACAGATTTGAGAGAGTCTTTAGTGTGTGCCATGCTGAATCAAAGTCATGTGTTAATTAAAACATATTTAAATGTCTATCAAATATTTCATCCATTTCTTCCGGACAAACTGGGTTGTATGATTCGGGGACTCTGAATTTTGCTGAATCTACTGGTGCATCAGAGAATTTGTCTATGGTTAAATGCATAGATATGCCTTTCATTTTTATTCTGTAATCGAGTAAAACTCCGTCTAATTCCTTGTATGGTGTGTGCCAGTTTGGATTTAATACATCAAAATCTTTTGTATACCAGACATCATATTCTTCTTTAGTTGTATCATTAAAACTGACATGAACTTTGTAGGCTTTAAATTCAAGAATATCTTTGGTTTCTTTAGTCTCTGTTAAAATGATATCGGGCATTGGGTCAAAGCCCAGAGTTTTTTCTCTAAATTTTGTAGTAGAACTATATCCTTTCGGCATAAAGTAAAATAATACACTATTTGTTTTTTCGTGTACATTCGATATGTATGCGGTTCGAAACATTCCCATAAAACTAATTTCGCTTACAGCACTTTTGTCTTTGAAGTAGTATTTCATGGTGTTCGGAAGCATATCAATAACCGGACGCTCTTCACGTTCTTGGTCATTAAATTCAATATTATACGTAATAATACCTTCATTTTCTCCTCGTTTACAACTTTGGGAAAAAAGTATTCCTAATACTAGTACAGGCAATATATATTGTATTCGATATTTACTCATTCAACTCTCGAAATGTTTCGTTTGTTTATATGCAAAAATAATAAAAAAAATGGGTTTAAATAGTTTAGTTCACAATAAAACATAAGATTTTTTATTTAAGCACACAATAATACTGAAACTTAGCTTAATAACCTGAGTTCGATATAATTTTTTAGATTCAGAACGCTTATAAATAGTGAGGTTCAATCAAAAATAATGAAATAATAACGGGTTATTTTAAATTATTTTTGAGCTGAAGATGGCTGTT
>JAQICB010000029.1 GCA_027858745.1 Bacteroidales bacterium | reverse complement strand
GATTCTTTTATTGCTATTAAATTAATTTTTTTAATGATTTCAGGCTCTTGTCCTTGAGAAATATTATAGCATTCATGTTTTTTTTCGTGTTCTATAATTGATTCTTTCAGAAGTTTTATTTTCTCTATTTCGGTACTTAAAAATTCAATATTAGGCAACTTATCTCCACTAAGTTCTGTGTTATATAATGACAAATATTTATCTAATAATGTAGAAATATATATTTTAATATTAAACAACGCGGAAAATAATCCCAGCTTTTCCCAAAACAACAAGTCATAGTTTGAATTTGTAATTTTATTAAAAAAGCCAAAATCTGTATTTGCAGATTCTTTATATACTAGATTATCAAAATCTACAAATAAATATAGTGTAATTTCATTAATGGATCTTATATGCATTATTTTGCTTTAATTGTTTTTTTTATTAAATTTACTTTTGCATAAAGATGCAATATAATGAAAATAATTGAAATAATATTGGTGGACTTTTTGGTGGACTATAAAAATCGGAGTTATTTAAATGCTTGGTTTTTAAATCATTAAACATATATATTCGAATCCTGATGGGATCACAACAAGAAAAAGGTCACCTGCTTAGGTGACCTTTTTTTATAAATATATTTGTAGTATACAAATTAATAATTCCACCAAGGCACGAACGGCTTACGCTCAATAATAAACTGTTATTAAACGAATATTCGTTGAAAATCTATAGAGAAAAAAAACTGACCATTAACAATTGATAATTTATCATTAACAATTATTTTTTCTCTTCCGATTATTCGGAAAGTTTGTGTAGATAGGGCGGGGTATAGTGAATCGAACTCAGGTTAACATAGTTCCAAACACATAATAATATTTAGTTCTTGTTAATGTTGCATCATTAACTGGAAACGAATTACCATTTGCATCTTGATAAACCACTACAACAGACGGGTCATGTACAGGCACTGTGACGGCATAAACATTTGATAGCATACATATTAAAAATAAACAAAAACATGCCGATTATATATATAATATTTTTTTGATCATTATTAATAAATTGTTTTAAAACTATGTAACTGTTTTATTTAATAAAATACCCCTTACCAGGTTCTAAATTCTGAATCGAATTCATAGTTCCTAAAGGTTCCCAAAAGCCATCAAAATTCTTTATTATATTACAATTTGTAGAATTATAATCAGTAGTAAATGGGGTTATTAATTGATATTGACAACCTATTAAATTCCAGCCGTTTGTTAGAGACAACGCATGCGTTGTCTGTACGGGTGCGCCTGAAATTTGTAGTGTTCCTGCTGTATTCATATACACTAAATATCCCTTTCCAGCTTCCAATTCTTTTAAACTATTTAACTCACTAACCTGAGAATTCAACCAAAAACCATTTGCATCTTTTATCATATAAATATCGGCACCATTAAATAACATTTCTACAGAACTATCACTTGGATGGACATTCATTGAAATTAAATTCCAGCCTTGTGTTAATATAATTGATTGAGTAACACAAGGAGTAACACCTGTATTTCCACCAACACATACGGAACAATTATCTAAATATGCTGTACCATTTATTTTATTAGTACAATCTAGATTAAGGTCAAATTCAATATAACCACTGCAATGCATAGTTTCACTAAAACCAGCACCGCCACAAGTCCCATTTGCATAAAACGAAGTGTTAATCTCCTGATCTTCGGCTTGAAATGTTATACCATCTGCAATTAAATAATCTACTGTAACATCTAAACCAGTAGCATCATTAATAAAAATAACTCTTATGTTTCCATAAATATCAAATCCAGCTGTATAGTCTTGCAAACTTGTTGTAAGTTGAACAGTTTTATAAATAGTATCATTATTCCAAATTTCAATTATTTCTTGCCCTGTCACACCTTTTGCCCTTACTGTAACATTTTGTACATGAGGAGTTGCTGATATTGGTCCAACACCCGAATTTGTACCATCTGCTTCGATAATTTTTAGCCAATAATAATATGTTATTCCATTTGTCACATCAGTATCGGTATATCCTGTTCCACTTCCATACGCAATGCGACCACGCCCAACAGGATCTGAATCGGTATCTCTCATGATTTGTATACTTCCTAAATCATAATTTCTAAGAACAAACGATAAATCTACTTGTCCATCACCAGCATCTGCTGTAAATTCTATTGATTTTTCGGCACTAATCTCAACAATATCTGGTTTTGTAGGTGTTGACATATTTGCTCCTAAAAAATAATCGGGATATTTTGTACACAAATACATCTTAGCTGTTATAGCTGTTCTATATGATGGATTTTGCATGAGTGTATACAAACGAGATTGTGAAGGAATATTAGAGCTATAAATTCTCACTTGTGTTCTATCAGAAGTTTCTAGAAATATTTCTTCTCTCCAATCGCCAAAAATATCACCAACTAAAGGGACTCTTCCACCATAAGGAGATACAACAGAATATGCACCCCAGTCACTATAAATAGTAAATAGTCTATCTTCTTGATTTGTTGTATAATTCCACTTAGCTATAGCAGGGTTATAACCTCCAGACCCAACACCAATAAGATTTTCACGAAGTAAGTCTCCATCCCAATAGATGCTTACCCACGGGTATGGTTTTGATCCTGTTATTTCGGTTCCATCTGATGCATGTAAATCGGGAGTACCTGTATCAAATAGTTCTAAACCTGGATGATTCGGGTCAACATCAGCGGCATCACCACGTCCAATATCAACCAAGTCAACAGAATTAACATACCAATCTTTTATTGTAGTTCCTGTTCTTGCATCATAAAGAGCAGAACCTATTTTGTCTGGGTGATATTGTTGTACGATAAAGACTTCTAAGCCTGGACGAGTTGGGTCAATATCTGTAATTTGAAACCTATCACCATGCACATATTTAGTTGTATATAATACAGTTCCGTCATCATCCATCATACATGCTCCCCAAGAAATCTCATCTTTTCCATCGCCATCAACATCAATACATTGTACTTGATGAAAATCTGTCCACCATCCTGGCGAAAATGTTTTTCCTCTTGCAGTATAATACCAAATCCTATGTAGTTTTCCATTTACAATGTCCCACGTATCAATATCCATATCACCACCATCGCCTCTTGAGAATACACATGCTGGATGTACACCATCAAAATATCCAACAGCCGACATCATAAAATTCATTCGAGCTCCGTATGTATCACCCCAATCACTATAAGGATCTCTTCGTGTTAAAAAGGAATTTCTATCGAGTTCTTTTCCTGTTTCACCATCAACATACGATAGAAATTCTGGACCTGCCATTATATTAGCATATGTTCCACTTCCAGCATGACTGTTATAATCAGTTATACCATCACCATCAGTATCAGGTATTTTATATCCATCGCCAAAAATAGTACTCTCACCAGTTTTAAGTATTATTTCAGATTTACCGTCTGAATTAAAATCAGCTACCAAAACAGGTGCAGTCATCGACGAGATATATGTTTCAACATTTGGTCCTAAGTCTATTCGCCATTTAAACACACCCTCATTATCGTAACAATCAAGTAATATTGTATTATAAGAAGCATCAACAGGAAAACGTTTCACGAGATAATCAAAATCGCCATCACCGTCGAAATCTCCAGGATAAATATGTAATACATTATAATCAGTAAAGGCTTTACCACTTATTGGTTCTAAATTAAAGGGAAAGAAAGAGCGACTTGCTCTGTTTGCTTCAATAGTATATGTTTCACTATTTTCTTGTTCAACGCCCCCAACCACAGGAACAACGTAATACGTATTATTTTTGGTAACATTGGCTGTATTGTCTATATAATCAGTAGTTGTTGAAATTTCTACAGCATTAATTTTAGTAAATGCTCCACCATCTACAGAACGATATACATTAAAGCCAATTGCATAATCTTCTAAAGCAAATAAACGCCAATTTAAATAAACAACGCCACTTTTATTAAATGCTATTAATCCACGATTAAGCTTTTCAATTTCTTTTTGGGCATACGAATTATTAGCTATAATTAATAACAATAATACAAAACATACTTTTTTTAATAATCTCATTTTAAATATTTTATTTTTTTATATAATACCCTTTTCCTGGTTCTAAATCTTCTATTGAATTAGAACTCCCATTGGGTTCCCAAAAACCTTCAAAGTTTTTAATTATAGTACAATTTGTTGTATTAAAATATGTTGAAAAAGGAATAGAGACGCAATTAATTGCGTCTGCACAGCCAGGATAGCCTATTAAATTCCATCCAGGTAGAGACACCATTAATGGCGTCTGTACAGAATTTCCGGTAATTTGAAGCGTTCCCGCATTATTCATATACACCAAATACCCATTACCTGCTGTAATTGTTTGTAATGAATTAAATGCACCAACTTGTCCTGACTTCCAGAAACCATTTGCATCTTTTATTAATGAAACATCTAAACCAGAGAATAAGGTTTCTATTGTACTATCAACTGGATACACATTAGTCGATATCAAGTTCCATCCAGATATTAATTCTATTTTTTGAGTGGTTTCATCAGTACATGCTATTTTTCCTGTATTTCCACCTGTACAAATACCACATTCATCTACACTTGCTATTCCTCCAATATCACCATTACAATCGGCACTACAACTAGTACTAGAAAGACCAGTAGTATTAAAAAGTAAAATATCAATATTTGGGCCTCCACCAGCATCAGTAGCTGTTAAGGTTATTGAATTAACTCCTTGTAATAAGTTTAATGAAATAGTTTCACTTGTCCAATTTGTCCAGCCACCAGTATCACTTCCTTGTAAAGGAGCTTGAACACTACCATTCACTATTACATTCATTCCTCGTGCAGAGCCACCTCCATTAGCATAACGAATGTCTATAGAGACTGTTTGATCTATTTCTGAAACTATGTACCATGTAGCCGAAGAGCCATTTACATTTAGAAGATTAAGATAGCCGTCACCTATAAAACCAGAATTAGATGATTCAGATACTCCATCTGCACTACAAAAATCTTCTCCCTGAATAGCTCCTAAACAAGCCTGAACTCCAGTATTTCCACCAGAACAAACTCCACATTCATCAAAACTTGCAGTACCATCTTTATCGCCATTACAATCTTTATAACACGGAGTAAAACCTGTATTTCCAGCAACACATATGCTACATTCATCTAGATATGCGGTACCATTTAAATCACCATTACAATCTATTCTAGGATTAAACGAACAAGCATCTCCCTCACCTACAAGGCAACTTAAATACTCTTCTATATTAGTGTAACCATCATTATCATCATCTCCTTTATCATCTGCCACATTTGGATTTAAACCTCTTTCTGTTTCCCACATATCAGGCATTCCATCTCTATCGGTATCAGCAGGAGGAGTTCCATTTGCGACAACACCAACATTAAAAGGTATACCATTTTCTGATTCTCTTACAATAACACCACCTTTTGTTCCATATGAAAGTAATTCATCAATCAGATATTCATCCACCGCATCGCGTGCAGGGAAAGAACCACCCACATTATCAATCACATATTGCAGAGCTTCGTCTGCTGGCATCACGTTATTCATTCCATGATAATCGAAAGGAACACTCATTACCGTTGCTGTTTTATAATCAGTCATTGGAAGAGCATCAAGAACGCCGTTCTTATTGTCATCGACCCAGTTGTCACGGCCATAAACTTGCACTTCTGGAGTGGTACGAGTAATATGAGAACCTGAACTACTATTAGGACCGTAAATAAACCAATTTCCCACACAGTTTACCGGAGTGATTATATTACTGGTAGCTCCCATAATATAACCATTAGACCCCCAACTGTATACAACATTATTTATAAATTCATGCGTTCCTTTTCCTTTAGGATTTCGAGTTTCGTTATCAATATAAAGAGAACGAATTATTGACCATTTTCCACTTTGTACTAAACCACCGGTAGAATGTCCAACAATATCAATTCCCTGACTAATAATACAATCCTGAAAAGTTATATTATCAATATTTGTCCCGTTAACATCAACGGTACCATCCCATCCCCATGCAACAGATACGTTGTCAAACATATAGTTTTGTCCGTCAGAAATACCAAGTGCATCTTTTCGAGAATCGCCCTGATCACCCATACGAATACGAATATAGCGCATTATCAGGTTACCGGAGCTACTATTCAGTGCAACACCATTTCCGTATATTGTGATACCACCGCCGGGAGCTGTTTGTCCGGCTATTGTAATGTTTCGTTGAATAACAATTCGTTCACCAATATTAATAACGCCGCCAACATCAAAAACCACAATTCTATTTGATTTACTTACAGCATCACGAAGTGAACCTGGTCCTGAATCATTCAAATTTGTAACATGATATACTTCACCACCCCTTCCTCCTGTTGCAAATCTCCCAAAACCTTCGGCTCCTGGAAAGGCTAATTGAGCTTGGCTTAAGCCACTAAGTATAAGAAGTGTAAGTATTAATAGAGGTAATTTTTTCATTCTATAATGTTATTAATAAATCTCTTAAAATATTTTGGTACTTACCAAGTAAGTGTACAATCTGATGAAACTTTTATAAAATATCCTTCACCCCAAATTAGTTGGGTAAGTAAGTTTAAAGGCGCTGGTTGTGTTTGAATATAAAATGTATCCATACCCTTCACAGCTTCAATATATTGCCATACTGAAGAAAGTGCATCCTCGATATTTGTGCTACCTTCCAATGGGCATCCAATCATATTCCATCCTTTATTTAATGATATGGTTTGAGTTACAACTACACATGGGGTAACACCAGTATTTCCTCCTGAACAAACATTACAGTCATCAAGCCTTGCGAAACCACCAAGAATGCCATTACAATCGACAATACAACCTGAGTTTGTAAGACCATTACTATTAAAAATAAATGCATCAATATTAGGTCCACCTCCAGCATCAGTAGCAGTTAATTCTATAGAATTAACACCTTGTAAAAGATTTAATGAAACTGTTTCACTTATCCAATTTGTCCAAGCTCCAGTTACATTACCTTGTAATGCAACTTGAACACTACCATTAACAAGTATGTTCATTCCTCGAGCAGCGGTTCCTCCATTTGCATATCGAATATCTATTGAGGCAGTTTGGGCTGTTGCAGAAACAATATTCCATAATGCAGATGAACCATTTGCATTTAAAAGATTGAGATAACCATCGCCAATAAAACCAGCATTATCTGTTTCCAATACTCCATCTGCACCACAAAAATCTTCTCCTTGAATTGCTCCGGGGCATGCTTGAACACCGGTGTTTCCCCCTGAACAAATACCACATTCATCTAGTGTTGCCATACCGTCTTGATCTCCATTACAATCTACAACACATGGTGTTACTCCAGTGTTTCCACCAACACAAACACCACATTGATCAATGTATGCAGAACCTTGAGGGTCACCATTACAATCATCACCTATTTGCCCAACGCCCGAATACTGTAGGACAATTGACTTCACGTCTTGCGCATTAGTGGTTAAGACAGCAGAGTAATCATATGGTATATTTGCAGTACAATTTCCAGGAAATGCTCTAGGCTGAGCCGCATCTAAATAATTATCTATTCTTTCTGTATATCCTTTTGCATCGCTTGGAGTATAAATTGCATAATGAAAATTTTCATAATAATTTTTCTCAACACGGACACAAGTTCCTGCACGTATCTCAGATGCATCTTCAACCTTAGTTAAATAGTTATTAAAAAAATGCCCTGTTGCTCCTCTGTACATTGGCATTCTATACTTAATGTTTTTATAATAATTATGATGATATGTTACCAAACGTTGATCCCATAAATCATCATCTGCAGCACCTACTAGACCACATTTCCAATGATCGTGAAAATAGCACCATGAAATTGTTATATAGCCTGTTTGTTGCTTAATATCAAGCAAACCATCGTATTTATCTTTATTTGTTTGAACATTAGGATCTTCAGAATAGAATTCACAATGATCTATCCAAATATTAGTTCCCGATGTGTGTATTGAAATCAAATCGCCTTGATTTACAACTAATGGATTTGATAAGCCCACAAAAGTCATTTTAATATTTTGGATAATAATATTGCTGTTATTTTTAATTTGAAGTCCTATCCCTTTTAGGAATGCTGTATTGCCCATTCCAATTATTGATGTATTTGAACCAACATCTATCATATCTCCTGAGGTTCCATTAGATATAGTTCCATCAACCATAATAATATATTTATTATCGCTTTGGGCATAATTTTTCAAATCACTAAGTGTACTTACTGTTACTGTTGTCCCACCTTGCCCACCGGTTGTTCCTCCATTTTCGGTAGCATAACCAGTTATACCAAAATTAGGCTGTGCTACAACGAGTGAAGCAATGATAAAAAATAAGAAACTTAAAATAAACTTCATAATTAATTATTTATACTATTAATAAAATAACCTTTACCTGGCTCCATATTTTCGATTCCATTCAAACTTCCATTTGGCTCCCAAAAACCATCGAAATTCTTAATTAATTCACAATTCGAAGTATTAAAATCTGTTGAAAAAGGTGTTATTACTTGATATGGACAGCCTATTAAATTCCAACCATTTAAAAATTGGAAATTGGAAATTGGAATTGGTACTCCAGAGATATTTAATGTCCCAGCATTATTCATATATACTAAATAAGCTTTACCTGTTTCTATTGTAGTTAATGAATTAAATGCATCAACTTGACCAGACTTCCAGAAACCGTTTGCATCTTTTATTAACGCAACATCAAGCCCATTAAAAACCGTTGATATACTATTATCTGTTGCATATAAATTTGTTGATATTAAATTCCACCCTTGCATTAATTCAATTGTTTGTTGAGTTGGACAGCCTGTAAATTCAGCTTTTCCATACATTTCGAAAAAATCAATACTTGGCATTCCATCACCGGTATTTGCAATCAGTTCAATTTTATTAACTCCAACTTCTAATTGAATTGTTGTTTCAATTGAAGTATATGTTGTCCAAGCTCCTGTAGGTGGAAGAGAAAGGTTTGTATTCACCTCAACATCATTCAATAAAATTTGAACACTCCTATCTGTAGTTCCGCCATTCGCATATTGTATTTTAAAAGTTATATTGTCACCAATTGCTGAATATATATAATGTGTAACTTTTGATCCTATAGCATTTGGAGTATTTACAAAACCTACCCCTTCAAAACCTAAATTATTAGAATCTACAGTTCCGTCGAATTGACAAATATATTCAGCTTGAATTTTATCAGGCACACAAGCTGAAAGTCCTGTTGTACCTCCAACACACTCCAAACAATCGTCATAAAATGCTGTGCCTCCGAATACACCGGCACAATCAGCTCGTAATACATTAATACGTATTGTATCTGAAGCAGTTTCAAAACCTTCGTTATCAATTGCAACTGCAATTATATTATAATCACCAGCTGAAACTGAATTCCAATTAAATGTATACGGTGCTGTTGTTGATTCACCTAATTTATTTGTTCCGTTATAATAAGTTACTTTAGTTACTGTTCCATCTGCATCAGAGGCATTAGCTTCTAACACAATGTTATCTAACTCATTAAAAGTTTGGTCTTGAATAGGATTCGTAATTGATACAATTGGAGATTCTTTCAGTAAAACAGCAGTAAATGTTATATTATTTAAATTCACATAATCTACATTACCAATTATTACACGCATTACTTGTACACCTGCATTCAATGTTATATTATTTAATGTTACCGTTTGCCATACTTGCCAGCCAGTAGTATTTGGAATGGCAACATCTGTAGCAATAGCTCCCCCTTGCATTTCAAGGCTTATTGTTCTGTCATCTCCAGAACAAGCTACACGCACATCAATTTTGTAAATACCAGCAGATGCTACATTTACAGTATACTCTAACCATTCTCCAATAGTAGAATACCCAATACTGTAGCCAGCTCCGGTATCGGTACAATCCTCAATATCAACATCTTCATTAGTTCTATAAGCAACAGCTGTTTCGCTACCTGGACTATCATCAAAATAAGCAAAACCATTACCTCCCTCATCATACTCTTCAAACTCAATTAGGCCAGGAATTGGATGAGCATTTCCCCCATAAGGACCTTGTAAAACATTTACTTTCAAAGAAACAGATTCTGATGTTGTTTGTAAATCATCATTATCTGTAGCCACTGCAGTTATAGTATATGAACCAACTAAAACATTATTCCATGTAAATGAATACGGAGCTGCTGTAGCTTCACCTAATTTCGTAGAACCATTATAAAACTCAACTTTAGAAATTGTACCATCAGAAGCGATAGCAGAAGCGGTAATAGTAATATTAGTTCCTGTTTCAAATGATGCATTATTTACTGGAGATGTTATTGTTACAACAGGTTTATTCCCCGAAGAATATGCTGGTACTACAGGAGTCCACCCATTAAAAAACCAATCAAGATTTCTATAAAGTGTATTTTCTGCAGCTGTTAGTTGTTTTGATAAAGAATGTCTTGATGATATATTTTTTAAATTACCAGATTCATCTACACTTTGGTATTCTCCAAAAAAGATTTCTGTGCCCGTCATTTCAGTACGAATATTCCAACCAACAGCTGGAATTTGACTTCCCATTGTACAGTTGAGATAGACAATTTCAGCATACGGATAAGAAATATTAGCATCTCTTCCCAGATATTGGGTAGCTGTTGCTGTAGAAGTTCGTGTAAGATTACAATCGGCAAAAGCATAGCCATGTTTAGTATTATCATTTCTGGCCATTACATTATAACCGCCATTATCATTTGCGCGTAACTCACAACTTTGAAAGAAAACAGTTCCTACACCCCAAATAAAATCTACATCGCCTTCTAACATACAATCTTTAAAATATACTTTTCCCTCTATAAGAACGGTATCTTGATAACTATAAAAATCACAGTTCACCACAACACATCTATTACCATTAAGCTTAAGAACTTCGGCCTGAGTGCCTCCATTTGGAGTAGTATTAATGAATGTGAGACTTATCAGATTTATATCATCGCCCTGAAGGTTTATAACTGATCGCCAATGTGTACTTGCATTTAAATTTGAATTATTAAATCCTTTTATAATTACACCTTCTCTGCTTTCACCTTCGATAGTGTACCCACTTTTATTTTTCATAAATGCAAGCCCAACATAGGTCCCATTTTTAATAACTATTTTCGCATTACTTGCCCCTGATGGAAGAAAATTTAAAGCTCCTTGTAAAGTCGCAAAATCACCAGTACCATCAGCAGACACAGTATAATTTAAATCGGCAGCAGGTTGAGACCGTGTTGTAAAACTCCAGTTATTAGCTGTAATGCCTGTAAATCCAATGGCAGAAGCATTCGAAAAAATTGATTGATCTACTGTAATATAATATCCGGTACTATACGCCATTGCTCCATCTGAAAAACGAATATATACAGATTTGCCATCAACCGTAACTGGAATAACTCGTATTGCAGTTGCATTCAAAGTTTCAATCCAAGGCCAAGTTGCTGATGTTGGCACACCACTTGGCATTTGAGAAAGGTCTATAGTTTCAACCAAAGTTCCATTACTTTGGTATAATCTTATTTTCCCTGAACTTTGTAAAACTGGAGCAGAATTAAATGATAATTTAAACTGCATATCGTTACTCACATTTACGGCATTGTCTACAGGAACCATATTATCATTTGTGCTTGCTGGAGTAAGCAAAGAATTTGCATATTCTTCAATATTAGTATAGCCATCACCATCAATATCACCAGCATCATCTTTGGCACCCACATTTAAACCATTCAAGAGTTCCCATGAATCAGCCATTCCATCATTGTCGGTGTCGGTAATTATATTATATGTGTTATACGTTGGAAAACCTCCTACTTGATTTTCGTTATCAACAATTCCTAAATTTGCACCATATACCCCACCATAATTTGTAACTCCTGTTGTTGCTGCATTTACAGCACGTATATCAACGGCATCTCTTTGTAAGCTAGCACCAGCATTATTTAGAACCGTATTATAAGCATCTGTAGCAGACTCCGTTGCATTTATAGGAGCTGAAAGTGGTGAATATAACCTCAGTTCACTTTGACTAATACTTCCATCATCTTGTTGTACTCCTCCATTCCAGTTATCTGATGTAACAGTAGTATTTCCTGCCATATAATTACCATTTATATACCATTTACTAATTGGGTTACCGTCTGCTTTAACATCTGAAGGATTTACAATTCTATACTGCCTATCACCAGTAGAAGTAGCCGGACCAGGTTTATAGTAATTATTAACCATATTATGGTTTCCTGCTTCACCACCATAAGCACTATTAAAACCCCAATTAAAAATTACATTATTTCTAAAATCAACAAGTTCTGTTGATGCGGTTGTTAAATGGTAACGAGCCCCACAAAAACGAGGTGTTCTACTTGTATGGTTTGCAATGAGGTTATGATGAAATGAAGCTCCCATTCCACCCCAAATGCCACCATATCCATGATTTCCTTTTGGATGAGTTGATGCATAAAAGCTTTCACTTATAATACAATATTGCATAGTAAAGTTTTCATTATCGTAAAAACTTGCCTGTTCATCATTTCCCCATGAAAAAGAACAATGATCAAATATAATATCTGAATTATTTCGTCCCCACGAAGCATCATATTCACCAATTTGATAACTTCCTGGTCGAAAACGCATATATCTCACTATAAGATTATTTCCTGCAACTTGAAATGTGTAATTTGCAATACATATACCATCTCCAGGAGCCGTTTGCCCAAAAATAGTAAGATTATCGTTTGTAAATTTCAATTGAGATTGTAGTTGAATAACGCCGGAAACAGCAAAAACAACAACTCTATTACCACTAGCCTCTACAGCCTCACGTAAAGATCCACTTCCGGAATTATTTAGGTTAGTAACAATATATAATTTTCCACCTCGACCGCCTGTAGTATATTTACCAAAGCCATCGGCTGTTGGAAAAGCTAACTGTTGTGCTCGAATTGAACTTATTCCAAATAAGAGAAAAGCAATTATTATAAATAGGTGATTTTTTCTTGTATTTTTCATGATTTATTTTTTTATAAAATATCCTTTACCTGGCTATCACTAGCATCCGAAAGTTAGTATTTTAAAAAGCCCTCAGAATCTCGTATTTTTGTTTTGCTAAAAAAGATTACAAAATATGGGACTCTTCAGGCGAAACAAAAATAACAAAAAACCGGTAATTAGACAAATTTTAAATTTAGTGCCAAATTGGATATTTGAAAGTTGTGCCAATACTTACAAAACCGATAAAGGCGTTAGTAAATATAAGACATACGATCAGTTTGTTGCTCTAACTTTCGGACAGCTAAAGGAGGAATTAAATTACATACTACTTGGGATGATACACTAATGATTCCTGAAGTGGTTAATATCAGCGAAGCTAAAATTCACGATCGATACGGTTTAAAGCAATTGGTTTTCCAAAAAGATACGATAATTGTTGAAGATAGAGCGTATTTTGATTTAATGCTACATAGAATAAGGGCGGAAAAACATATTTGTGACCAGAATTAAAAGTAACACAAGGTATAAAACTATTGAAGAGTTAGATTTGCCTGATGATGTTGACCAAAATATATTAAAAGATGAGATTATACAATTAACCTCTAACAAAGCAATAGAAACAGGCATTTCAGAGCATAAG
>JAQICB010000087.1 GCA_027858745.1 Bacteroidales bacterium | reverse complement strand
CAATAGCTCGCTATTATTCAATAATTTGCCTTGATAAACTGCTTTTTATATCAACCGAGGACAAAGGACGAGCTCAGCGGAGCTAATCTGAACTCGAAAAATTACGTCGAACTCAGGTTACAAATTCAGCCAAGTATTAAAGCACACAATAATACAAACAAGGATCTGAACAGTAAAAATTACGTCGAACTCCGGTTTAAAATCAAGTTACTACCGCTCCAATCCCGGATACGGATCTATTGTTTGAATTGCACCATTTTCGTCATATTTCAATTCGGTAACTTTCAGAGACCGAAGGTGGGTAATACCTTTTGAGAGGCTGGCGTCGTGGTAAAACAAATACCATTTTCCCTGTATTTCGCATATAGCATGGTGGGTTGTCCAGCCAACTACGGGTTTCAAAATTATACCTGCAAAGATAAACGGACCGTAGGGATTGTCTCCTATTGCATAATTTATAAAATGAGTATCTCCGGTGGAATAGGAAAAGTAATATTTCCCTTTATATCTATGCACCCATGATGCTTCGAAAAAACGACGGTCATTGTCGCCTGCAAGAAGTGGTATGCCGTTTTCATCTACTATAGAAACAGCTTTTGGCGATTCGGCACATTCGAGCATATCATCTGAAAGTTTTGCCACACGCGGCGCAAGTGCGGATTCATTTTCCGGAGGAACATCATACATTTCGCCATATTTATTATCGCGGTATTTTTGCAACTGTCCGCCCCAAATTCCCCCGAAGTACATATAATAACTTCCGTCTGTGTCTTGAAACACGGCAGGATCTATGGAATAACTGCCTTTCATTGGTTTGGGCTGTGGCTCAAATGGTCCGGTAGGACTGTCGCTCACAGCCACACCTATTTGAAATATACCATCGGCTCGTTTAGCGGGAAAATACAAATAGTATTTTCCATTTTTGTGTGCACAATCACAATCCCACATTTGTCGTTCTGCCCAAGGTACATCTTTCACATGCAAAACAACACCATGATCTTCAGGTTTGCTATCTATTGCATCCATTGACAACACATGATAATCTTCCATACCAAAATGATCGCCATTATCATTAAATGGAATACCGGCATCGAAATCGTGCGAAGGATATATGTATATTTTCCCATTAAACACGTGTACCGAAGGGTCGGCTGTGTACATGTGTGTTACCAATGCTTGTGAAATTGCATGTTTGTTTAATCGGTGAAAATCTATGTGTTCAATACTATCTTCAGGCATAAGACAAATATGTTTTAATGAATATTATTTTCGACTTTCAAGTAAATCTGTTTCTAATTGTGTTTCCATTTTTTTATCTATTTCATAAAATAACAATAACACAACTGCTACAAGAAATGGAAGAGCAGAAAACACACTTATTAATAATTTAATTCCGTAAATTGCTGTTTCCGTTTGTTCAGGAGATTTTGGCACATAGCCAAAAATATCCAAAATCCACGTAATAAGACCTTGTCCGAGACTCATTCCCGCTTTAAGTCCGACCATCATTGCAGAAAAAATAATACCTGTTGCACGGCGATTATGTTTCCATTCAGAAAAATCGGCAACATCGGCAATCATTGCCCACAACAGTGGAATGGTTAACCCATAGAAAAAACCATGTAAAATTTGCGAGATATACACGAGCAGGATTGCATAGGGAGAATAAAAATAAAACACCACTAAAAAAAGCATTGACAAAAACAAAGCAGAACGGAACACATCACGTTTTCCGTATGTGTCGGCAAGTTTTCGCGAGAATGCAATCCCGATAATCATACATAAAATACCACCGGCATTAAACACACTAAATCCCATTGAAGGAACAGATTCATAACTTAACCCTATCGAATCTAATACACCTTTGAGCGGCAATAAAAATTCTGCTAAGGCTTGTTTGTTCAAATAATTTTCAAAATAATATAAATACGAACCTCCTTTTAAGGATAATGTCATAAACACACTAATGGTTACCAACAACATGATTATCCATGGTTTGTTCGAAAACAAATCGCGTACATCTTGTTTGAGCGAAGAATTTTGTTCGGGTTTGGGCACAATTCGTTCTTTAGTCGTAAAAAATGTAATAAGTAGCAACACCGACCCTAAAATAGCAAGAAATGTAACTACTTTTTCGAAACCAAGAGCCTTGTCTCCCCCTCCTACTTTCAGCACAATATCGTACATAAACACTTGCACAAAAAACTGAGCAAGCATGACGGCGACAAATCGGTACGAAGAAATACTATTTCGCTCCGACATATTTCCGGTAATAACGCCACTCAAAGCCGCATAAGGAAGGTTGTTGGCAGCATACAGTAAAAGCAAAAGAGAATAGGTTACTGCTGCATATACGGTTTTTCCGTGAGTTGAAAAATCCGGCGTGCTAAATGCCAAAATTGCAGTAATAGCAAGTGGCACAGTAGTCCACAAAATCCAAGGGCGAAACTTTCCCCAGCGGGTTTTGGTGCGATCAGCTACAGCTCCCATAATGGGGTTAAACAAAAACGCAGCAACAATGCCGACCGTAAAAATAATAAGCGTTGCAACTTTCGGTTCTAAGCCGTACACATCGGTATAAAAATAGGCGAGATACGTAATTAATGTCTGAAAAACCAAGTTTGCAGCTAAGTCTCCCAAGCTGTATCCGATTTTTTCTCCTAATGAAATTTTTTCTAGACGGTTCATCGTAGTTATTTTTTTAGTAATTAAATGTACTCATTAAAACTGACTTCCGGGTAAATATTTATATTCTATCTGTTTGTATTCTTTCAGCGTTTGTGTGGGATTAGGAAACCACTTCGGCAATGGTTTATGCGAAAATGTTTGAAAATACAAAACGCTTGCATCTCGCCATAAACATGCTGTATTGTGTTGAATCTTTAATAATGACTGCACGTGACTAAAGCGCTGTTCATCAATATATCCTTCGAGAGAATCCCATTGTGTCTGCATCTGCTCTACACGCTGCACACCGGTATGGTACATGTAGCAGAGCTCATTCCAGACTGTTCTGCCCGAATTCATTGTATACTCCCACGGCACATGATGAAACCAAAGCAAATAGTCTTCCGGACAGTTTTCCAATGAAGCAAACCGTTCTTGTACTTCCGGATAATACTGAGCGACAGCATTACTTCCTGTTTTTGTGCGGTCAAACCCAATGCCTGTAGAATCTGCATTATGATAATATATCGAAGTCCAGTCTGCTCGCGGTTTATTGTCTACCCACGGACCCGGACCATAATGGTGGTGCCATGCCATTTGATGGTGCAATCCCAAAGGCGACGTGTACATGACCTCCGTTTCCCGCGATTGCAACATAATATCCAACATTGTATTTACCACTTTTTTATTATGCGAAAAAGTCATGCAAATCCACTCCTCCGCAATTTGTTTTGAAGTTAATTCATGATTCCACGCCAATCTGCCAAAGGCATACCAATTTGCCTGTGCTAAAGGATGACGCGTCCAATTGCGGTCGTTTCCGACATTTGAAACCCCTGCTATTCCGGTTAATTGAGTATCATAAAGCGAACCATCAATTACCTCTGCAAGGGTAGAACCTTCGCCACGTGCATAGGTATCGGCAGACAAACACTCTTTGTAGAGCGGTGCCAGATAACACACATGAAATCCTTGCCCCAGATATTCCTGAGTAATCTGAAACTCCATCATAAGTGGGGTATGCTCCATTGCTCCAAAAAGCGGATGAAACGGTTCTCGGGGTTGAAAATCTATCGGACCGTTTTTAGTCTGAATCAGTACATTTTTTTCAAATTCGCCATCAAGCGGTTTAAATTCATTATATGCTTGTTTTGCCCGGTCTTCTGGCTCTTTATTACTATACACAAACGCCCGCCACATAACAATACCATTATATATTTGCAAAGCACGGGCGAGCATATTTGCACCTTCAGCATGACTACGACCATAGTCATTCGGACCGGGTTGTCCCTCAGAATTAGCTTTAACCAAAAATCCACCAAAATCAGGAATATTAGTATAGATTTCAGCTACTTTTTTATTCCACCATTCTTGTACACTTGCATCAAGAGGGTCGGCTGTTCCTAATCCGCCAATTTCTATAGGTGCATTGAATCGAGCCGTTAAATACACCTTAATACCGTAAGGACGAAGTTCATCGGCAATTACCCGAACTTTATCTAAATATTCCGTCGTTAACACATCTGCATTCGCATTTACATTAGTCAGTACTGTACCATTTATACCAACAGATGAATTGTAGCGGGCATAGTCACGATAACGCGGAGAAACCACTTGGGGCAATTCGAACCATCGCCATATTGATTGCCCCGCATAACCTCGTTCAACACTCCCATCAAGATTATCCCAATGATTTAACACACGCACATCAATTGTGGGCACTTCGGTAATTGCTAATTTGGTAATACTTTGTTGCGTTTGAATGAGTCGCAATAAATGAAATGAGCCGTACAAAACAGCTATTTCCGTATTTCCTGTTACAACAATACACGAATGTGAATTATACTTTTTTTCGAAAATATGAAAGCCCTCATCACCGAGATGTTCAGTTGACTCACTATATGTAAATGGCACTTTATCAACTGTTGCAAGTATTACCGAAGGTTTTTGTACGTCATTATATATTAGAATTTCTGTCTGCAGCATTTCATTCAATGCATCCTGCAATTCAGCAGACGCAGCATCAAGTGTTGGATGCTCCTGAAAAACCACAATAGATTGTATATACTGAGCATATTCTGTTCGTAGCTGTTCATCTGCAATTGGTTGATACCGGAGCCATGCATCATACCCGTCTTCCGCATGAACAAATAGTGCGACAACACACAGTAATATGCTTAATGCCATTTTATTCATCTGACTCAAATTTTGATACAGAAGGCGTAATCACATTACGTTCCATATAATGGAAATAATCGAAAATAGCTCGCGACCTATTTCCATACACATACATACCCAGAATTACGCCGGTAAATCCACTCGCAACTTCTGAAGAGAGGTAACGACATTCCATTTTCCCGAGAGATATGGTGTCGTTCTGAATTATCGTATTAAAATAATAATATTCTTTATCTGAATAAATATACATAGTCACCCTATTATCCGAGATTGAAATTGATTTCAATTCATTTGATAATGAGCCGATTGTTGCACGAGAAAATACCGTATATCCCTCATTATTCTTTTTTATTCCAAGTTCATAATGATGATCTTCGTCCATAAATACCGAAAGTCCGGCTTCTTTACCGGTAAGACGTACTTTTGTTTCTAGCACAACATCAAACTGACGTTGCCGTACTCCGACAAACGAAGGTGATTGTACATCATCTAAAGTGTACCTGTTTCCATCAATTTGAAGTTCATTATTACGCACACAAAAATTTGATATATCAGGATTTCTCAGATACAACCATTCATGCCCGAGAGTATCCGAAAAATCGGTCTCTGCATATGATTGTCTTATTGGCACCTGTTCCAAAAGATCAGCATACATTTCGTATTCAACCTCCCCATTGTTATATATAACCGGCCATAAATTTTTTTTCCAATTTACCGGAGCCAAAAAAGTCTCTCTTCCCAAATGATGATATGACCACCCCGCTTTTCGAAAACCGAGAAAAACAACCCACCATGAGCCATCATCGGCTCGCACAAAATCGGCATGTCCAGTCGCTTGTAGGGTATGATTACCTCTATCGCGATGTGTTAATATGGGATTATTCGGAGCTGATTCAAAAGGACCATCAACCGATTTACTACGAGCAATAACAACATAATGACCATATTCTGTTCCGCCCTCGGAAATAAGCAAATAATAATACTCATCTTTTTTATACAGATGAGGCCCTTCCGGAAAACGTCCACCGGTTCCTTCCCAAATAACCCTTGGGTCCGAAAGTAATTTTCCTGTTTCAATTTCTATTTCAGACTGGACAATCGCTTCACCATTACTTACCGTCACATATACCCGTCCCGATTCATCAAAAAACAAATCGGGGTCGTAGCCCGGCATATCAATATTTACTGGTTCAGACCATGGCTCAGCCGGGTTTTGAGCAGTTACAAAAAAATTACCGCCATTGGGTGTTCCAATAAGCGTGGTAATAAGATAAAACGTACCATTATGATAACGAAGTGTCGGGGCAAAAACACCTCCCGAAGAAAAAACACTATCAATAGCAAGTTGCGATTTTCTGTCTAAAATATTACCAATTTGTTCCCAATGAATTAAATCGGCACTACGGAAAAGAGGACAGCCCGGAAAAAACTGAAATGTACTGTGAGTCATATAAAAATAGCCCTCAGCTTTACAAATACTTGGGTCGGGATAAAAACCCGGAAGTACAGGATTTATATACATTGTTCCCTGTTCATCCTTTTCATGTTGCGATTTTTGATTGGCACACGAAAAGAAAAACACAAGAACAAAGAAAAATACAGCTATTTTCACATTGTTTAAGAACATATCATTTAGTCCGAGATAATAAATTTTACATTATTTATATATGCAATAGCCTCATTTCCTTGAACATTACCAGAAATGAGTGCAATACTTACATTCGATAATAATTCGGGAGCCAATACATTATCGCCACTTGTTTCAAACCCGGACAAATAAAAATCAGATAAAGGCACGGTATACGTTACCCATTCCTCCTCGGAAGCCTGATAACCGCCATCACCACCAAAATTCCACACAAAGGTATCTCCATCAGCTTCTTGCAATTGCAAATCCAAATTGGTGGTTGCATTTCCGGCATACAAATCAAACCGAATAGAAATCTTATTTGCATCAGCAGGCAAATCAAAGACCTCTCCGGCACTTCGATTTCCACCAATAGCGGTACCAATCCACCAATCAGAATCAGAATCAGTTCCCTGCATAAACAATACAGTATCGGTACTTTCCAGAGCGAGAGGATTTACAACAAAACCATATTCAGCCAATTCTGCAACATCACTTGTTTGCTCCCATTTTCCCGGCAGTTTGCCCTGCTCATCATTATCGAAAGTAGAAAGCAGCATAGTTACTACTTGTCCCTGCAGTGTTTTTTTCGTAACAACATTCGAATAATTCGATTGTTTTTGATAATACAATGCCTGTACTCTATATACATATGAGGTAGACGATTGCAAGCCCATATCAGAATATGTTGACGCATTAGCATCAAGTGTAACAAGCGTTTGAAATTCACTATCGGCAACAGCACGTTCAATAACAAACATTGTTTCATTATCAGAATTATCTGCCCATGACAAATCAATTTGCGATTGAGAAACAGCCTCTGCACATAAATTTGTGGGTGTTGCAACATAACTTGTTTCAAGCACCACAAACTTTACATTATCAAGATACAATGCCGTATAATTTCCGGTAGAATTACCCGAAATAAGAGCAAGACTAATATTTGCCAACAAATCGGGAGCTAACTGCTTATCCCCATTTTCACCATTATTAAAATCAGCCAAATTAAATTCACTGAGCGGTACTGTTTGAAATGTTTTCCAACTGCCAACCGAAGGAGACAGACCACCATCGCCACCGAGGTTCCATGAAAACACATCACCATCAGCCTCTTGCAATTGTATTTCAATATTAGCATATTCATTCACCGCATACAAATCAAATTGAATCGTTATTTTCGAAGCATCAGCAGGCAATCCGAATGGGTCACCCATATTGTCGCCACCCAAAGCAGTACCGACCCACCAGTTATTATTTTTATCTGTTCCTGCCATATATAAAGACGTATCCGATTGTTCAGAATCCGGATTTGGTAACAAATCATAATCCGTCATTTCTGAGCCGTCGTTGGTACTGTTCCACAAATCCGGAAATAAACCATTCCCGTCAAAATCAGAAATTAATATCTCAATTCTACTCTCTGTCGGATCCGGTTCCGGGAACTGCGTATCATCATATTTATGATTGCAAGAACTCGCAAACAATACAAGAACAAAAAGAAAAAACCAGCTATTATTAATATGTATCATATGTGCCAAATTTACCATATTACAAATCTATCTTTCAGAATTTCTACCACCCAAACCGGTATATACAACCTCTATATCATCAATATAAATTGTACCGGACCATGCCTCCTTACCTGGGTTTACGAAAAACAACAACTCTGTTATGCGTTCCTTATCCAATTCGCGACGAACAGGATATGCTTGAAATATATTTTTTTTATAAATATAAACATACGTCACGAACTCTTTATTTTCGGTTGGTTCAAGCCAATTTGTTGCCGGACTTCCATTCGAAATATACCCACTGTAATCTTTGACATCGATACGTAATTCCGGATAGCTCTCGCCTTCGTAACGAGCCTTCAGCGTAATTTTATATGCCATTTTCATATTCATTGTTTCGGGCAATTTTACACCAAAAGAACCATATTCGGGACCAACTTGAGAACAATTTACTTTTAGAGAACTATCGGGTGACCACGATAAAGAATAGCTTCCGGCAGTCCACCAATCTGAAATATCTTTCGAGTCAAAATGCGAAACAACACCACCTTCTTTCCCGACCGGAACTTTAAATTCAGGATTTTCTTTGAGAGAATCTATAGGTAATGCCTGAAATTCTTTAATAAAAATTTTCCCGGTAAAACCGGTATTTCCAGGGTTTACGAAGAATAAAACTTTATTAATAATGTGAGCATTTACCTCCTTTTTATCGGGATACATTTGTAGCCACATATCACTACAATCGAAATAATAATCGTGGAATTCCTCAGTATTTCCAATACGAGCTTCGGGACGTTTTGCATTTGCCTGCAAACCTTCGGAATCATCAAATTGCATACTCAACAATGGCACATCGCCATTGACCCCTTCAGCACGGGCGGTAATTTTAATAACCACATCCTCTTTAGCAAAATCCAGTAAGGGTAAATCCGCACCAAACGGCGTATATGTTGGTCCAATATTATTGAAATCAACAACCACAATCTCATCCTCTTTGTGTACGTTTATTCCCTTTAGACTCCACCAGTTTCGGTTTGAAAGCAAATCACCATTATTGTAAGACAAAACCGGTTTTCCGGAAATCACAATTTGTTCTGATGTTATTTTTTCACCGGAATGAAGACTTTTCATATAATTCTGATCGAGCGAAATAGTTTCAAAAGTAACTTTACATCCGGCAGTGCTCAATAATAAAAATAATATATATACGATTCGTTTTTCCATACCTTAAAAACTAATATTGAATGTAAAGAACCATTGATTTGTTGAAAATGTATATTTTTCCTGCCCGGGAACAAGATTTTCATAATCATTTAAAATATATTGCGTTGAAAAATAAGCTGTGTTCGAGAACGTGTATTGCAATCCGAAACCAAATAAGGTTTCTGTTAAATCGAGCGTAACAGGAGTTGTTCCGGTAGTTACCTCATTCAGTCTGTTCATTACGGGCAAAGCCTCATTCCCTTGCGATTGTAATACTTTTGCCCCGAGCAAAACATGTAAATTTTCAATAGTTTCCACATTTAGCCCACAGTCGAGCGACACAGTTTGCAAATCAATCGGTACATCTCCGTCACGAGTAGTCGATTCATATTTTCCGCCAAGAGTAAGAATCACCTCTTTTTCCCAATCAAACGTTTTGTGAGCATTATACTCAACACCACCTTTTAGTCCGATAAACTTTCTGTGAGCTCGCGTTGCCGTATCTCCGGCCGAATAAATTTCGGAAAGCATATCAGCTTTCATGGTAAAGCTTACCACTTCCAAAGAATCGCTGTATGAAAGAATAGCAGAAGGTCCTCGTCTGTTTGGCGTAGCCTGTCCGTATGGTTCTATATTATTATATTGAGGTAAATAATCCATTAAACCCGTCGAAATACTGCCATTATACAATCCATATTCTTGCGAAACTCTATCGAGCATTGTCATGGAACGAAGAGTCGAAGCATCATTAAAGTGAGGAAATGACTCCAAAGAATAGTCTTGAGGATTTTCAATAATTCGTCTCGTTTGTGCTGTCGGACTGTTAAAATCGGGACCAACATCGCGGTAATTTATTTGTAGTCCGATTTTACTTTTTGGAGCATACTGCATTTTTACACCAAATTCATAAAAAAAATCATCTTTATCTTTATCGACACTCGATACATCTTCACGCAAAGCAGTTGAAGAAATACCTCCTTCTCCAATAAGATTAATTGTAATAGCATCTTTTTTCAATAATTGGAAAATCATATCTCCGGTAACAACCGTATTATCATAATCAACCTCAGAAGAATCTACTGTACCCAAAATATCACTGATACTGACTACATTTCCACCCAACTTAAGCAAATCACTTTGCACGATAAACACCCGACCGCCATACATTAATCTATCGGGAATAGTTAACAGGTCAGATTCCAACAATCGAGCTCCATATGCCTGAAGACCGAGCGTTTTAATACCCTGCATAAAATGCAAAGTTGTTTCTGTATTGACACCTTGTACTCGCCAATTATTGTCAATAAAATAATTTTCATAATTTACCACATTTCGTCTCATGCTAAAAATATCAGCTTCATAATCGATAAAGCTTTCATTAAAATTCCAGATAGTATATGGTGTTTGATGCAAATAAATATCACCAATACCAAACTTTACTCGATTTCCGATAATACCTTCAATCTGCATTTGACGGATTGCGAGAGTCGAACTCCCGTCGGCATAAAAACCACCAAACTCATTACGAGCCCGAATAATTGCACCGGCACGCATAAGACCTTCGTTTTCGACATTAATGCCCAAATCAAATACAGTATATCCGGATGATGCATTTTGCTGTCCCTCGGGTTGCACCTCATCGGTCATTTCATCGATAGAAAACAATGCTCTACCCATACCGGTAAAATACGTATTTTGAGCGTGGGTATAATATGCTAACCCCACAATAACCGCTAAAATAAAAACCTTTTTCATCATGATTTAAAAAAATATTTTAAGTTCAATTGTTGCTTCATTACCTTTAAATGTATCCAATATAAAATGTGTATCTTCGTGAGAATACCAGCGATGACGGTAGTGCAGACTGGCACGACTTGCAAATGTGTAATCAATTCCAAACCCATAGCCATAATCAATTTGATTAATCGGATTTCCGTTTTCATCAAACACAATAGCACCATTTTCATCAAGAATTAAATCCCCATTTTCGTTCGCCAATTCAGTGCGATTATTTCCTTGTACGGTTTCGTACCCAAGCAATCCCACCAAAGTAATATTATGTTGAATATTATAAAACATAGTAAATTCGTTATATAACAAGCGGACAAATGCCTCGTCGTTGAATTTTGGAATAAGAGACAGGTTTTCTTGTACAGAATTATACTGAATATAATTCGTAAAGATCACCGGACGATTAAACAAAATTGTTTTATACTTCAACTCCAACTCGATACTTGCATAAGACTTTTTATAATCAACAACAGTATCGGTAATTACGATATTTTCGTATGATTGACGATATTTATTATGAATACGCGAATACGGACCGGTATTTGTTTCCCAAAAGCCGAAACGGGAACGTGCCAGTTTATTTAATGAATGCTGAAACGTGATACTATTTGTATACGAAGCAATTGTCGCACTGTCGGGGTCAGACGCAAATTCTGAAACCCGCGCACCATTGCGAACATCTCCGGCAAAATTGGTTAATTCTTGCGAAATACCATATCCGGCATGCGTTTTAAAATCACCAAAAGATTTATTAAAAAAAGCATTAATTCCCTGTCTGTTATTAGTCGTTTGACCAATTTGCGGAATTAACCCGGGATAACATGAAGTGTTCGACATTGTTTGTTCAGCGGCTGAACCCGTTTTTTCGATTGAAGTATTTTGGACCGAAGAGGCAAAATTCACAAACTGCTCACCAATTCGATATCCTTGCACACGAATTGGCAAATTAGCAAATGTAACCTCCGCCATCAGCAACTCATCCCAATTCCGCTTGTACGTACTAACGTTTTCAACACCGGGTTCAATATTCTCCTTGAGTCCGTCATTATACAATTGACTTAAATACGAACCCGCACCAATTTCGAAATTGAGACGTATATTATTATTCAGCTGCAGAAGACCGTCAACAGTTGTTGCCAACTGACTTATTTTGGTTGCGTCAATATAATATATTTCAGAATCTTTGGTAATTTTCGTGTAGCTTATCTCATTTTCAACATGACCAAATTGGTTGATATAATTCACTCCAAAGGAATGTTTTCCAAAAGCCCGATTCAATCGAAGTGCCATTAAATTTTGGGGACGTTTATCTTCCCAACTTTGAAAACCGGCACTTCCCGAAGCCTTACCAACAACCAATGCAGCGTTACCTTGTCCGGGCAAATCAAATCCTTCCAAAATAACTCCTTGTGTTGAACTATTCCCCACCTTATCTTCACGAGGAATATCGCCCTGATTGTAGTATGCAGAATAGCGTTCAAAATCATTAGACTGATATTCCCACGGCATACGATCGAATAATTCAATGCGACTGTTGAAATCATTTGCCGACCACATAATAAGCGGAGTCATGCGAAACCAATTTACACCGCCACCGGCAGTTAATTTAAAAGAACCGAAACTGGTAAAGGTTTCAGCCTTAAAATTAAACATATGCCATGCACTTCCCATACGACCGTTTTCATCAACTGTTTCATTAAACGAACCGCCACGCAATAAGCGATTATCAAAAGCTAATTCAGTTGCGATATTTGTAGCCGGAAATGGGCTGGCATTCATTTCTAAATGAATAATCGGCTCATCGTAGGCATCGCCAAGAGAAATATTTTTGGGCAAGGTCAATCTCCCTTGATCGCCCAATTCATATACATCAACATCGCGATAAAAGAATACAGAACGAACATATCCCGAAAACCGAATTCCGTCATATTTCCGCTTTTCTATCTGCTGAGTAGAATCCTCAAAAGAGTTCGAGAAATTGCTAATTTTTTGAGCACTAGCGAAGAAAAGACTTCCACATAAACACAGTAATACAATATATCTTTTTTTCATAAAAAAATGGCTTTAAGTGTATGCCACAAATTATTTACCATAGTATTATTTATTTTTTCATCACAATTGTTGTTACAGATTCCGGAGGAAGAACAAGCCGATTGTCAGCCGGAATCTTCCCGAGTAATGCAAAAAAATTATCCGAAACCGATTGAATAATTTCAGATGATTTTCTCGCAAAATGTGGTATTTGTAGAGTACTTGTGATTTCTGTTTCTGTAGGATTAATAATAACAATGGTAAGTGTACTGTCGGCAGACATATATGCCGAACTTCGTAAAAAATTATTAGAATTTTGATGTTCAACACGAACATCTCCCGCATCCAAAAATTTACTAAAATGCTTAAACGCATAATAATGCTCTGTTTTTTGAAAGCCCTTTACGTTTCGCCAGCCACCTTTATCATATGGATTATCAATATCTATCAAGCCTGCATTCGGCCATATCAAATCCCAATAAAAATAAGCAGTCAAGTTTGCTTCTGTAAGCAAATTATTCATCAACCACGATGTTTTATACCATTTTCCCTTGCGATGTTCGAACTCGGTCATCACATTTGGTTTGTTCGAAAAATCCTTTTTAATATTTTGCAAAGCAGCATTATAACTATCCGGTTTTTCCGGATCACCACCATTATACAGATGGTATGCATAGGCAAATAAATTAGGGTTATCTTTGAGAGGAGAATTATACGCATAAAACTGATTATTACCTATACCCAACATTTCCGAGCCCAACATTAAAGGTTTTTGTTCGATATCCGCAAACTTTTTCATAACTTCAGCAAAAGCTTTATCATATCCTGGGTATTGTTCAGTTTCTGTTGGAGTAAATTTACAGGTTTCCCATTTATCAGTTAACCAATCGGGTTCGTTTTGAATACTCAGCCAATCGGGATAAATGCCAGCTTCTTGATATGCCAACAAAGCCTCTTTCCAATAGTCCGCATATTGTTGATAGACAAAACCATTTTCATCCTTTTTCAAGGTTCCGTTATTTACATCATTATTACTTTTCAAATCAGCCGGAGGCGACCAGCCACACATAAGAATGCGAATGGAATCGCCGCGCCATTGTTTTGCTTTATCAACAAATTCTTTCGAAAATTCCGCATAATTATTTGTATACTTATAATCATTTCGAATACGTAACCAATCGAGTCCCAAATCCTGAAAAGCTAACCGATACATTTCCTCCTTCGAAGGATGATCGGTTATCCAATTTTCATAAAATGCCAACGCAGCACCAAAGCCCTCAATTTTTTGATGATGTACTGCATAATCAACAATAAGAGTGTCAGTTGAAAGAACATGCACCGGTTTATAGTTTTTATCAATAATTGCAATATTGTCGAGATACACCGTACCTAAGGTGTGAAAGAAAAATTTTAATTGTAAATAGTCCTCTTGAGCAGTAAATGTCCACTCATATTCCTTCCATTCGGGAGTAATGGTAAATATTTTTTCACTATATGTCGTATTCTGAATAACCGCTTTTATATCAACCTCTCCCTCTTTGCTTGACGCAAAAAAACGTAATTTGTATTCTTCATCTTTTTTTGGATAAAACCCATCATGAACCATCTGGTTGTCCCAGGGATTGTCCCCCACAGATTTTGTAGAGACACGCATAGACTGAGCACCATCATATACCACAGCTAAATCTAAAGAATAAAACGACATGGCACCGTTAGTGCCAGTCAGTCGATTCCATTTTTCATAATCATTTTCAAAATTACCATTATCTATCATATTTTGAGAAAAACCATAAAATATGTAAAATAATGAACAAACAAATAATGCGCTTTTTTTCATTTTTCAATTTTTTTGTGGAAAAAAACGAAACATAACGTATTTTTTACGTTAACAAGAAACTAAATTATAAAAAATATATTACATTAGCATCTAAAATGTACAATTTTATTTTATAAAAAAGAAATAAAATATGCGAAAAATACGTACTTTGCTATAAATCAACAAAAAAAACAGTATATATATAAGATATGCTCTAAAAATAAGTGCAATGAGAAAAACAATAATTATCACATTAGCTGCAATTAGTTTTTTTTCCTGTAAAACACAACACCAATCGCAATCTTTACAAGAAACATTTAATCCGTATTTTTATATTGGTGTTGCAATAAATAATGCTCACATATCGGGTGGAGATTATGATGGCGGATTGCTGATAAAAAAACATTTCAATAGCATTACTCCCGAAAACATTATGAAGTGGGAACAAATACATCCTGAACAAAACCGGTACAATTTTTCGTTTGCCAATGATTTTGTCGCATTGGGTGAGCAAGACAGCATGTTTATTGTGGGTCACACATTAGTATGGCACAGTCAGTTAGCACCATGGGTTCAGGCAATTTCCGATTCTGCACGTTTAGATGCAGTTATGAAAGAACATATATACCGCGTAATGGGTGAATACAAAGGAAAAATCGATGGCTGGGATGTGGTGAATGAAGCTCTTAACGAGGATGGAACACTTAGAGAATCGTTTTTTTTTAAAGTTATAGGACCAGATTATATAAAACAAGCATTTGAGTATGCACATGAAGTTGACAGTAGTTGCGAATTGTATTATAATGACTATAATTTGGTGAATACACCTAAACGAGAAGGTGCAATTCGTATAATAAAAGAATTACAAGCTCAGGGCGTTAAAATTGACGGTGTAGGTATGCAAGGACACTGGAATCTGAACTGGCCAAGTCTCGAAGCAATTGAAGAAAGTATTATTGCATATTCTGAATTAGGTATTAAAGTAATGATTACAGAATTAGACATAACCGTGCTACCAAACCCATGGGATTTAGAAGGTGCCGATGTCAATCAAAATTTTGAAGAAAGTGAAAAAATGAATCCGTATCCCAACTTTTTACCCGACTCGGTTGATATACTTTTAGCAAAACGATACGAAGATATTTTCAATATTTTCTTAAAACATCACGATAAAATAAGTCGAGTTACTTTTTGGGGCGTACACGATGGAGATTCGTGGCTGAACAACTGGCCTATTCGCGGTCGCACAAATTATCCGCTTGTATTTAATCGCAACTATAAACCCAAAAGAGCATACAAATTAATTATGAAAACAGCAGAAAAATATTCTCAAGAAAAATCTGAATAATGAAGTATCTCTATATAATATGTGTCCTTTTGTGTGTTTACTCCTGTAGAGAAGAAGAACCGACGGCTAAGCCACACACACTTAAAGCAGCTTTTGCAAACAGCTTTATTATGGGCGTTGCCGTAAACAAAGCACAATACACATCTAAAGAAATAGATGCCACGAATATTGTACTTAAACATTTCAACAGCATTACTGCCGAAAATTCCATGAAATGGCAATATATATCACCCCAACAATCTGTATTCGATTTTGCAGATGCAGATGCTTTTGTAAATTTTGGCATTGAAAACAATCTGAAAGTGATAGGTCACACCCTTTTGTGGCACAGCCAATTACCGGAATGGGTTCATGCCATTACCGATAGTGCTGAGCTACGAAATATCATGTATACCCATATTGATTCGGTTGCCGGCAGATACAAAGGAACTATTCATGGTTGGGATGTGGTAAATGAAGCATTTCACAATGACGGTTCGTTTCGTGATACCGTGTTTTACAAATACATGGGTCAAGCATTTATCGAAGAAGCTTTTGCACGAGCACATTCAGTTGACAGCTCCGCCGAATTATATTATAACGATTATAATATGACATTTGAAGGCAAACGAAATGCGGTAGTCGACATGATACATAATTTAAAAAACAAAAACATACGGATTGATGCGGTTGGCATGCAAGGACATTGGAATCTTGAGCATCCGAGTCTAGAAGACATAGAAACCAGCATTATTGCCTATACCAATGCCGGAGTTGATGTTATGATAACCGAACTCGACATTTCAGTGTTACCCCGAGACGAAAATCCATATGAACAAGAATTACCCGAACACATAGAAAACAAACTTTCTGAACGATATAAAAGTTTGTTTCAATTGTTTTATAAACATCGAAACAAAATCAGTAGAGTTACTGTGTGGGGTGTACATGACGGTCAGTCGTGGCTGAACAATCACCCAACTGAGGGAAGAACAGATTATCCCCTGTTGTTTGACCGAAATTACGAAGCAAAAAATTGTGTCTATGCTATTTTAAATATATTCTAAAAAAAACTATTAATTGATTATGTACTAAAAATTTACAACTATGAAAACAAAAATTTTTACACTTGTATTGTTCTGTGCAACAATACTCACAACACAAGCAGAAAATGTTGTTATTGATGATTTCGAAAATGGCCTTGGTAATTGGGTTACCTGGGGCGCACCGCTTTCGACAGTAGTAAATCCAAGCAAAACCGGTGTTAACACCTCAGACTCTGTTGCACTTTTGGACCAATCAAGCGAAACATGGAGTGGTATGGTATTATGGCTTGGTGCCGACTATGTGCAATCGAATCATATTTCCGTAAAAGTTGATGTGTATTCTGCAGATTCTACCAATAACATTAAACTTCAAATGGACAATCCGGTTGATACGGAACAAGCGATGATTGAAATGTATAAAACCATTGCAGCAAACACGTGGGTAACTCTCGAATTTGACATCAGTGCAGAAGCATACAAAAATTACCAACAAATTGCATTTCAAGCCGGAGCAGAAACACTTGTGTATTTTGATAATATAACATTAATTGAAGGAGAAACTGTTTCGGGTGGCGATGAAGTAATGGTAGAAGAATTCGAAACACCAAGCAGCACGACATGGAGCACTTGGAATACCGGCACATATGGGTTCGAAGAGAATATCGACAAATCAGGCATTAACACCTCCGACTCTGTTGCGTATATTGACCAAAGTTCTGCGGGAGAATGGGGTGGCTCATTAGTAAAATGGGACGGCAGCTCATATACCGTTCGCTCTCAACATGTAAAACTGATAGTAGATGTATATTCGGTAGATTCTACTGCAACGGTAAAATTACATATGGATAATTCCGTTTCGGGAGCGACAAATGTTGAACAATACTTTAATGATGTTCCAGCAAACACTTGGACTGCGGTTGAATTCAATACAGCAGACTTAGAAGCATATGACTATCAACAAATCGCATTTCAAACAGATGGTGGTATGGTCTATTTCGACAATCTGCGTGTTGTTCTTGCGGAAGGCACACCAATAAATTCTGTTCCGGAACAAAACTTACAACTAAACGTTACGCAAGAAACAGTAACACTATTGAATGTCGAAACTATTCAAACAGTTTCAATTGTAAACATTGCCGGTGTGGTATGTGCTCACGGAAGTAAGGCAACAATCGACATTAGCTCATTGCCACAGGGAATGTATATAGTTGTACTTAATAATGGTGAAGAGACAGCTCAATTTATAAAATAAACCTAAACCAATTTTTCATTGTATAAAAAAACGAGTAGTTATATATGATAACTACTCGTTTTTTTTATACATTAACCTCTGCCCTTCCACTCATCCAGAGTTTCATCGGGCTTCACATATTTTAAATGTTTTGCAGGGCTACCAACCACAACCTGATATGGCTCTACATCCTTTAAACATAAGGCACCTGCCCCAACTACAGAAAAATCGCCCATTACAACTTTTTCCATTACCGTTGCATTAAGAGCCACATCGCAACCATCGCCAATAGTAAGCACGCTAGAGCATACTGCTCCAACAGAAAAATGGCAGAATCCACCAATTTTATTATTGTGTCCAATAGCACAATTAGCCATTACAAAAGTACATTTTCCGATTTTCGTTTCAGGACCAATATACGAATTCGCCATAATCATCACACCCGGTTCAAGCGTCGTTCCTTCACCAATAAAAGTAAGCGGATGAATAAGGCTTACCAGTTTTTCATCGGGAATATTGAGCGATTCAAATATCTGAAGACGAAGTGGCGCGTGCGAAATACTATGAATTGCATAGATAAAATAGAAGTCACCAGATGAATATTTGTCAATATCTTTTAAACCACCAAGCACAGGATAACCATTAATAAATGATCCTTCTTCAGCAAAATCGTTAAGAAAACCATACACTTCGTATTCTTCTAGACCGTAGTTTACACGCATATCCTGAATACATGCAGCTGCTACACCACCGTTACCTTCGCCACCAATAATAATTACTTGTTTACTCATGTTTATTTTTTTAATTTTTTAAATATCCAACTATCTTTATATATATCTTCTTTTCGTAAAAATAAATAAAATACAGTTACCATTATAATTTCTGCACACAGATGTATATAATATGTTGTGATTGACATCCATGCTCCATTCATCATAAAAAAACGCTGAGCAGGATATATGAGCAAACCTTTTACATGGCTCATATCACCTTCATTAATTTGAAACCAGACTTTGGAAAACACAAGACTCATAATAATAAACATATATACAAATCTCCATGAAAATGTATATTTATTACAATACATACATATTATTGTCACAAATAAAGGTAAAGCATTAATAAACTGACGACTCTCTCTACCAAGTGTTAAAAATAAATATAATGCTCCAACAAGTATCATAGGCAAATTTAATTGTACTAGCTGTTTATAAATATATTTCCAAAAAAACAACAGAAAAAAAATAATCGGACCATAATACGAAATATGACAGACTAACGAAACAAAAGGATTTACGATAGAACCATACAATATTGAATCGAAAAAATGTGAGATTGTTATACCAGCTTTCGCAGTACTTGCAAAATAAAACAATACAAATTTTACTGCCGCAAAAAACGTGATTCCTAAACCAATATGCTTCCATAATTTAGCATATGAAAAATCATAAAACCTATACGTGCCCGATATTGGACGAAGTAAATTATAGCCATAGAGAGCTATGGCGAAAAGACTTATATATAAAAGTTGATGATGTAATTGTTGAGACGCATTTCCACTCCTAAAACCGGACTGCGATATTTGATATGCAAAAAACACATACCCCAACACAATAAATATCTTCAATATAGCAAATAATTTATTTTTCGAATAGGTTGGTTTTACTTTTAATTGCGGTATGAGTAATAAGATAAACCCCACATAAATTAGTGATGGATACACAAACGCACCGAAAAAGGAAACAATAAACAACAAAATGTATTTTCGTTTTATGTAATAATAAAAAGCTGCTGTTCCAATAAACAATGCGGTAATATCGGTACCTATAGGTAAATAGATAAACTTTTTCAACACCGGTACTGTGAGAAAAATTGCAGCAAAATACATAAATTTCACCTGACGGCTAAACGCAAAAAACTTTGCTATTTTTGCTATATATACCGCAACACCTATCAACATAAGATACTGCACTATCAAAAAACCACGAACAATTTCTTTCGTCGAATCTAATGATACATGAAATATCTTTGCTAAGGTATGCAATAATGCACTCGGCAAAATATGTTGCAAATAGTACTCACTTATCTTTTTATTAAAAAAAGTATGACTAAAACTTTTAGCATATCCTGCATAAATATTACCATCCCAACCTGCTCCACCATTCACCCACACACGTTCACCCGCAAAATAAGCAAATATATACCAAAGTACTAACATGAATATGCCTATACAAGCTATACGCGAGTGAACATCATATTTTTGAAATGTAAAAAAAAATTTTTTATTCACAATTTTGCGGTTTTAAAATTTTAGAAGAAACTAAAAAATTCCATGCCATGGTAATCGGAATAACCATATAATTAAGCAATAAATCGTCCCAGTTTAAAAGTAATCTGTAGATATATAATGTTGCCAATCCAATAAGCATACTTATACCATATACCACATAATATAACACTAAATTACGTGCTGATTTACCTGATTTAAAAACCAAGCGGCTATTGAGATAATAGGACAATAAAATTGTAGTAAAATAGCTAATAAAATATGTCAGATAAGGCGATATACCGATTATTTTCAGTAAAATAAATGTGAGTGTCATGCCCACAATAGTGACAAATATTCCCACAAAGGAAAAACCAATTATTTTCTTTACTATTGGATATTCTAACAAAAAAGACGGTATTATGCATACAACGGCTCTTTTGCTTCGTTTAATCCCAAAAATTATTTTTTGATTTAATTGTGTCATGTTTTGCCAATACTTTTTTTGCCGCAATAACCATAGGCGGACCAATAAATTTGCCATCCTTTAACGCAACTCCTTTTCCGCTAGATTGCGATTCTTCAAACAATTGCAACATTTCTCGAGCATCTTTTACCTGTTCTTCACTCGGTGAATAATAACGGTGAACCAATGGTATTTCTTTGGGATTGAGCACGAGCATACCCTCAAAACCAAGATTTTTCGCCAACTGTATATTTTGTTCCAAATCTTCTAAATCGTGCACATTTATATGTACCGTATCAATTGGTGCCACATTATGAGCACGGGCAGCCATGGCAATCATTGCACGAGCAGTAAATAAACTAGTGCCTTCTTTATCATGAATTCCTCCCAAATCACTAATAAAATCTTCGCAGCCATAAGCAACAGCTATCACCCGTTTTGAAGCCGCGCAAATATCTTGTGCATTAAGTACTGCTGCTGCAGTTTCAATAATTGGAATTATTTTAAACGTGCCTATTTCATACCCTCGCTCATATTCTATTGTTTCTAACAATTTATCTATAAAATAAATATCTTCGCCTGTTTTCGCTTTAGGATACATAAAACCATCAATACCGGGAATAGCAAGCTGAGTAATATCTTTCAGTAACTGACCACTTTCCCGATCATTTACGCGGGGAAAAATGTGATAATTGGCAAATTCGTTGTGTTGCACTCGCTCCACAATATTTTTTCGTGCAATTTGCTTATATTCATCTGTTTGCACAGAATCTTCTAAATCGAGCAATAACACATCGGCTTCTGAGCGAGCTGCACTTGCAAGCAAACGTTCGTTATGCGCCGGTACAAACATTAAACTCCGTAATAAAAACGGTGGGCTAAATTGTTCCATATTGAGTATTATTTTAAGCTTTTTTCTTTATTAACACATGCCTGCGAAACGACAACACATCCTTTCCGTCCTGATTATACGCAATTGTTTCTACATACACGACTCCTCTATCAGGTTTCGATTGAGATTCTTTTATAGAAATCACCCGTGTTTTTGCATATATCGTATCGTTTACAAACACCGGATTCAAATGTGTAACCTCTTCATAACCTAAATTAGCGATAGCCTTTCCGCTAATATCAGGAACCGTCATGCCAACAACAAGACTAAACACCAAAGTACCAACTACAAGCACTTGTCCGTGTTGGTTTTTCGATGCATAATCGATATTTGTATGCACCGGATGATGATTCATCGTCAAAAGACTAAACAAATTATTATCACTTTCAAAAATTGTTTTTGAAAGACTGTGTTCGATAATTTCACCCTCGGTAAAATCCTCGAAATAATTTCCTAATTTACTTGCTGCCATATTGTGTATTCCAATTTTTTATTGCATTAATTCGTTTCATATGTGGTTTTTCATAAATTCTTCCATGCATTTTTATAACCGAAAAATCAGGATGTGCCTGAGCATATTCCTGAACCTCCAGAGCCTGTTGTACTTCTTTCGGAGAAAAATACTCTATTGAACACATTAGCTCAATTTGTTTCGGATGAACAATACATTTTCCATCGTAGCCGAACGAAACTGCACGACGACATTCTTGTTCAAATTCATGAGTTCCTTCAATATCCATACATACCGAATCGATACATTCTAAACCGAAAGCCCTTGCAGTATGTAAAACCTGCATATGAGCATATTCCAGAGTGCTTTGCGAATGTTCCATTCCCATTTGCAATGCAAAATCATGACTTCCCAAAATAAGAGCAGTAATAGGCAATTCCGAAAACTGAATAATGTGCGATAATGAATATAAACACACCGGACTTTCAACAAGAAAGAGACACGACACCTCGTCAATATATTTTCCACATGCATATGCTATTTGTTTAGCATGCTCTACCCGTTCAATTTTAGGAATAACAAATTTCCGAAATCCGTATTCCAGCAAGCGTTCGAAAAAAGAAGTATCAACGCCGTGGCCGGAAACAGAAAAAAACGGCCGAACATATATATTATCAGGAATTCCTGTATCAAATGCTAAAGAATCAAATGCCGTATTCACATCCGATTCCGCCACCGACTCCTCAAAATCAATAATATAATTATCAGCTTTATTCTGCGAAATAGCAGAAAAAAAGGTCGGACGATTTGCCGGAATAAATAAATACGATGTAAGCATTATTTCAATTGTTTATACACTAAATAATCTTCATATTTTCGGATATAATCAGCCTCGTCATAATTATGCGAAGCTAACACCAGGCAAACCGAACCGGAGGAAAATCCTTTTTCGGCAGCCCAAATTCCCGGAGGAATATGCAAGCCGAAATTAGGTCTGTTGAGTGTTACCGTACGGCTAATAACGCCATCTGTCAATTCAATTTCAAACGCACCGGACGCTGCCACCAAAAACTGATGACACTCCTTATGTGCATGCGCACCACGGGACTCCCCACCCGGAATGTCAAATAAATAAAATATGCGTTTGATATCAAAGGGTATTTCCTTATTCCCGTGAACCGGCGTAATATTTCCCGCTCTATTTTGAATTTTAGGCAATTCAATAACCGAACAATCATATACCGTAACAGAATGACTCATATTTATGTGGTTTGTGCGTTTAAAAAATCAGCATAATTGCGAATATACAAATCCTCCGAATACGGTTTTGATGCCAAAATCAGGCATAAAGCATTAGTCGAAAAATTCTCCAGAGACCGCCACATCATAGACGGCACATACAAGCCATAATATGAGCGGTTAAGCGAAATTATTTTTTTAGAGTTTCCATCATCAATATGCACATCAAAACTACCCGACAGAGCAATAATACACTCCTGCAAGTCGGTATACGCATGTCCCCCGCGAATTTGTCCGCCCGGCACATCATATATCCAATATGAACGTTCTACCGAAAACGGAATATGAGTGTTTCCTTCAATAAACGAAAGATTTCCCCGCGGATCCATAATTTTCGGAAAATCAATGATAGTACAATCGTCGATATGTTGCTTGTTTGCCATAATTTAGCTTTTTAATTCACCTTTTCGAAACACATATTTAATTCCGTATTCCTCTGCCAATTTTCGACGTTCCTCAGGAGGATTCACATCAGAAAAATTTTGTTCCACCTCATCCCAAATATGAACAATTATTTCATGAGCCTCTCGTCGTAGTTCCTCAATATATTCAGAAGCACGTTCATCTTTATTACTAAGTATAGCGTGGTTACGTTGAGATTCAAGAAATTTCTGATAATGAATTTTCACTAAAGCTATTCGAGGATTCAAAATAGGTGTTTCTCCCTTCATCACACGCTGATCCTCGCCTTTAATAATCTTTTCACCCCAGATAATAATATCCTTATCAGTTTGAAGCGAGGGTACTTTTCGAGGATATTTTTCGAGACCATAGTACGAAAGAATATCGGCACTAAATTCGTCGCGAAGAATACAAAATTGCACAACTTGAATAAAATGAGAAATATACAATTTAATTTTTTTCTTACATGCAGAGTATGTCGAGCCCTTTTCATTTTTATTTGACTGTCCAATATCTTTATGAAATAAACTTTGTTTATATGTTGGCAAAAAAAACTTAGCTCGTTGCACTGTTTTATAAGAAAAAGCTAATTCATCTGGCATACAAAACGAACTTTTTTCAATTGCAGTTATTAATGCTTGAATTCGAGATTTATCTGTATTTGGAAGTCGTCTATAAGGCATACTAGTTTATTTGCGAATAATTGCAAAATTATAAAAAAAACACCATTCGCATCATATTTTGATAACGAAATTGAAAAAATTAAAAAAAATAAGCAACATTCTCATTATCAGAAGAGTACGGTGTTTTATGTTGATTATCAACGATTTACGACGATAAAAACAAGCTCAAAAGCATCAAAAAAACCATATATACAAGTAAATAAGGCAATTATAGTATATAAAAATTTGAATTTATACAAACAAAACCATATATTTGTATTAACAAACAAATTTTTACTAACCTTCAAACATTAAAAAATTATGAACAAAGCAGAATTAATTGACCAAATTGCATCTCAATCTGGATTATCAAAAGCTGATTCAAAAAAAGCTTTAGATGCGTTAACAGGAGCTATTACCGGTTCATTAAAAAAAGGTGACAAAATATCATTAGTAGGATTCGGATCGTTTTCAAAATCGAAACGTTCGGCTCGAACAGGAAGAAACCCACAAACGGGAAAAACTATTTCTATACCTGCTAAAAATGTTATTAAATTTAAAGCAGGAAAAGACCTCTCTGACACTGTAAATTAAAACAATTAGTATTCGTCTATAAACCTGAGTTCGATATAATTTTTTAGGTTCAGAACGCTTATAAAGTCACAGACATTATGGATAGAATATAGAATAAATCATAAAAAAAGACCGATTCACTATTTTGAATCGGTCTTTTTTTTCGCCTATATCTATATTATCCGCATCTTGACGCACCACAATCAGGACAAGTTAAACATCCTTCTTGATACAAAAGATTAGTACTTCCGCACTCCGGACATTTTTGTCCTGAACTTACTTTTGTTCCATCGGGAATATATTTTTTTAATGCTCGTTCAACCCCATTTTTCCAGGTATTAATAGTTTCACCATCAATACTCATAGAAGACACAAGATTCACGACACTTTCAATAGGCATCCGGTGACGAAGAATACCGGAAATCAATTTCGCATAATTCCAATATTCCTTATCGAACATACGCGAAAGACCTTGAAAAGTAACACTGTATCCGTGTTTATCTATATATTGAAAATCGTAACTTGTATTTCCCTGATATTTATTTTTAATAATTTTACCACACACCACAGATTTTGGTACCGGCAATACATCTTCATCAATTTTACCCGTAAATATTTCATACGGATACCCTTCCAACAAACCAACAAAAGCAACCCATTGTTCACGATTGTTTTGAAAACGCACCACATCAGCATCTAATTCGAGCGGTCGTTGTGGAGGAATATATGGCAACTCACCATTCGAGTTTGCATTTAATTTCTTTTTAGAAGCTTTATTATCAGAAATAAGAACTCCCGAACGAGAACCTTCGCGATACACCGTTACACCTTTACAGCCAACTTCCCAGGCTTTCACATATAAATCACCCACTAAATCTTTCGTTGCATTTTCGGGCAAATTAATAGTAACACTAATTGAGTGGTCTACCCATTTCTGGATTTTTCCTTGCATTGTTACTTTACTCATCCAATCGACGTCACTTGTTGAAGCTTTATAATAGGGAGATTGTTTCACAATAGCATCCAACTCTTCTTGAGGAACTGTTTTTACATGATCTGCATCAAAGCCATTCAGTTCAAGCCACATCGTAAATTTATGATGGAATACTCTATATTCTTCCCAAGAATCGCCTACTTCATCAACAAAAGAAACATTTGTCGAACTATCATTCGGATTCACTTTACGTCGACGTTTATACACCGGCATAAATAATGGCTCGATTCCCGAAGTTGTTTGCGACATAAGACTAGTAGAACCGGTAGGAGCAATTGTTAGCATTGAAATATTACGGCGACCATAACTCATGATATCATTATACAAAGCCTCATCTGCGTCTTTAATACGGAGCAGAAACGGATTATTACGTTCTTTATCTGGATTAAAAACCTTAAACGGGCCACGTTGTTTTGCCATTTCCATAGAAGCGCGATATGCTTCTATAGCAAGTGTTTTATGCACTTCCGTCGCAAAATCTGTAGCATCGTCAGTACCATATCGTAAGCCTAAAGCTGCAAGCATATCACCTTCGGCAGTAATACCAATTCCGGTACGGCGACCTTCCTCTGCTTTTTGTTTAATTTTTTCCCATAAACTTTTCTCAACACGTTTCACATCAAAATCTTCCGGATCTGCATTAATTTTTTCGAGAATTGCATCAATTTTTTCAATTTCAAGATCAATAATATTATCCATCATTCTTTGTGCGTAGCCAACATGTTCTACAAACAAATCGAAATTAAATTTTGCAGACGAAGAAAAAGGATTTTCAACATATCCAAACAAATTAAGAGCAAGTAAACGACAGCTATCATAAGGACACAATGGGATTTCACCACATGGATTTGTCGACATTGTTTTAAACCCTAAATCGGCATATGAATCAGGAACTGACTCTGTAGTAATAGTATCCCAAAACAAAATACCGGGTTCAGCAGATTTCCACGCATTATGCACAATTTTGTTCCACAAATCTTGTGCATTAACCTCTTTCGTAATATCAGGATTTGGAGAATCGACCGGAAATTGTTGAATATAAGTAGTACCGTTAATTACCGCTTTCATAAACTCATGATCTATTTTTACAGAAATATTTGCACCGGTAACCTTACCTTTATCTAATTTTGCATCAATAAACCTTTCAGCATCAGGGTGTTTTATAGAAATACTCAACATTAGGGCTCCACGTCGACCATCCTGTGCAACTTCACGAGTCGAATTGGAATAGCGTTCCATAAACGAAACGACACCCGTAGAACTCAAGGCACTATTATTTACTGCCGAACCACTCGGACGAAGATGCGACAAATCGTGCCCCACTCCACCTCGACGTTTCATAAGTTGAACTTGCTCCTCATCAACACGCAGAATTCCACCATATGAATCAGCCGGATTTTCTTGACCAATAACAAAACAATTGGACAAAGAAGCTATTTGATGATTATTTCCGATACCTGCCATTGGACTTCCCTGAGGAATTATGTAGGTAAAATTTTTGAGCAAATCAAAAAACTGATCCTCCGTCATTGGATTAGCATACTTATTATCTATACGCGCAAGTTCTTTTGCGATTCGTCTATGCATATCGTTCGGGTTTTTCTCATAGATATTCCCTGCAGAATCTTTTAATGCATACTTATTAATCCATACAGTAGCCGCCAGCTCATCACCTTTAAAATACTCTCTAGCACTTGCTAACACTTCTTCGTACGTGTAATTTTTAGCTTTTGTTTTCATTTTCTCTGTTGTCATTTTGCTCTCTTGAATAAACATAATTTTCATTTTTAATGCTACATACTATAATGGCTTTATATTGCTCAAAAACAAGCTACAGCATTTCCTCCATCATTAAATTAAGCAGTATTAAGCTTAAAAAAGAATCTATTTATTTATATTGAATAATTAATTCATTTAAAAATAAAAAAGTCAGTTTAAAATTAGAGGTAAAATGAAAGAGTATAAAGTTTATTTATCTCGAGTTATTCATATTTTTTTAACAATATAAAACGCTAACAAACAGAACGTTTAAAACAGCAATGAAAATATCAAAAAAAGACGCATTTCAATAAAATGCATAGAATTACTTATAAACAAAGAGACAAGCGGGTATTTGTTGAAAACTTGATTTTTCTGTTAACAACGGAAATTCAGGTCGAAAAAGTCGCAAAACATATATTTTAACACAAAAATTCACAAAAAACCCTGATTTCAATTTTATAAAATTAAAATCAGGGTTGTGAGTGTTATATTTTTAGATTTATATTGAAGATTTGTTCAACGTAACATTTTACAATGTACGCTTAACTTCTCTCTCTTCATAGGCTTCAACATGGTCAGCAATTTTTATATCATTAAAATTAGCAATATTAAGACCACATTCGAAGTTCCTCGTTACCTCTTTCACATCATCTTTGAATCGTTTTAACGAACCAAGTTCGCCGGTATAAATAACAATACCATCGCGAATCAGCCGAACTTTTGAATTTCGGGAAATTTTTCCGTCAATCACAAAACATCCGGCAACAGTACCTGCTTTAGGAATTTTAAAGGTTTCTCGAATTTCTGCAGTACCAATGATTTCCTCCTTAATTTCCGGAGAAAGCATACCGCTCATTGCATCTCTTAATTCATTAATTGCATCGTAGATAATAGAATACAAACGAATATCAATACCTTCTTTTTCAGCCAACTTACGAGCTGCTGCTGAAGGACGAACCTGGAAGCCAATAATTATGGCATCCGATGCCGACGCAAGGAGCACATCCGACTCGGAAATCTGACCAACAGCCTTATGCTTAACATTTATTACTATTTCCTCTGTCGATAATTTCACAATAGAATCAGCCAACGCCTCAATAGAACCATCAACATCACCTTTGATAATAACATTTAACTCTTGGAAATTACCGATAGCAATACGGCGACCAATCTCATCGAGTGTAACATGTTTTTGTGCATTCAATTCCTGTTCACGTTGCAAACGTTCTCGTTTATTTGCAATATCACGAGCTTCTTTTTCACTATTTAAAACATGAAATCTATCTCCAGCTTGTGGAGCACCGTCGAGACCAAGAATAGTAACCGGGACAGACGGCCCCGCTTCTGCAACACGTTGACCGCGTTCATTATACATAGCTTTCACCTTACCGGTATACATACCCGCCAACATGACATCACCAACGCGTAACATCCCCGAACTTACCAAAACTGTAGAAACATATCCGGATCCTTTATCAAGCTCTGATTCTATAATAGTTCCGAGTGCTTTTTTATTTGGATTTGCCTTTAATTCAAGAAGTTCAGATTCAAACAAGACTTTCTCCATCAATTCCTCAATATTCTTTCCGAATTTAGCAGAAATCTCTTGCGATTGATATTTTCCACCCCAATCTTCAACCAAATAATTCATATTGGCAAGTTGCTCACGAATTTTATCTGAATTAGAATTTTCTTTATCTACCTTATTAATTGCAAAGACTATTGGCACACCAGCAGCTGCTGCGTGATTTATAGCCTCTACTGTTTGCGGCATCACACTATCATCAGCCGCAATCACAATAATTGCAACATCTGTTACCTGTGTACCACGAGCACGCATAGCGGTAAATGCTTCGTGACCCGGTGTATCTAGGAATGTTAATCGTTTATCATTATTCAATTTCACAGTATACGCCGCAATGTGTTGTGTAATACCTCCGGCCTCTCCGGCAATTACGTTTGCTTTTCGAACATAGTCAAGTAAAGACGTTTTACCGTGATCGACATGTCCCATAACCGTAACAATCGGTGGTCGAGACTGTAAATCTTCTGGGTTATCATCCTCTTCCACAATTCCCTCTTGAATATCAACAGTTACGAACTGAACTTGATATCCGAACTCCTCAGCAATCATTTGAATTGTTTCGGCATCAAGACGTTGATTCAAGGAAATAAACAGTCCAATACTCATACACGTGCTGATAATTTCTGATGCATCAACATCCATCATATTAGACAATTCGTTGGCAGAAATAAACTCAGTAACTTTCAGTATTTTCTGTTCTAAGTGAGATTTTTCGGTTTGTTCTTCCAAATCGTGACGAAATGCATCACGTTTTTCTCGACGATATTTTGAGGATTTTGTTTTCTTCGGATTCCCCATTTTCGCCATGGTATCCTTAATTTGCTTATCTATTTCTTCTGCCGAAAGCTCCTCAACATACTTCCCTTTTCTTCGTTTTTTATTATCTTTCACTTTCTGAGTACCCTTAGCTTCATCGCCAAGAGAAGTACCTTTTGGTGGCAAATCAATTTTATCGTTTTTTATACGTTTCCGTCGTTTTTTTCTACCGTTTTTATATTCATCGTCGGTATCTTCCAATTTAATTTGACCAACAACTTTCGGTGATTTTGCGGAACCTTGTTTATGCGTAAAAATCTCCTCTTTCTTTTTCGTACGCTCATCTTTTTCTTTTTCAGCAACCGGTTTCTCCTCCGCTTCTTTTCCTTTCCGTAATTGTACTTTCCGCTCTTTCCGCTCTTGCTCTTTTTCCTTTTTAGATTTTTTATCCGGCCGCGTTTTTTGATTCAAGGCAGATAAATCAATCTGGCCAACCACACGAACATTATTTTCTATTTCTCTTTCAGAAGTTGAAAAGACTTCTTCCTCTTTACTTTTAGTTTCTGCAGATTTTTCTTCGGGAGAATCTTCTTCTTCAGCATCATCCTCAAAAGACTCTACTTCAGAAGTTTCTTCCGAATCCGGAACCTCAACGATTTCTTCCAACTCTTCCGACTCTTCCGACTCCTGCAGCTCGTCCTCAACTTCAGAATCTTCTTTCTTTTCAGCTTCTTCTTTTTTCTGACTTGGTTTTTTTGAAAATGAGTCAACATCCATTTTCCCAACCACCTTAACACTTATTTTTTTCGGCTCAGGCAACTCATCATCAACGTCTTCTTCATCAGCTTCTTCATCAGCTTTTTCTTCAACATCAGACAAAGAAACGACCTCCTGTTTTTTTCTATTTTCAGCTAAATCAATTTCTTTAGATTGTTTTTTAATCGAGCTCTCAGTACTATATTCCTGTTCGAGAATTTCATACAACTCATCAGGAATCTTAGTATTAGGATTCGAATCAATATCGTGTCCTTTACTGGCGAGAAAATCAACAATTGTTGTGATTCCCACATTAAACTCTCTTGTTATTTTATTTAAACGTTTGGCCATATTACCCTTTTATAAATGCTAATACGAAACAAAAATAATAACTATTATATACTTATTCGAATTCTGACTTAAGTATTTTAATAGTATCTTCTATTGTTTCTTCTTCTAAATCTGTTCGTTTAATAAGATCATCGGTAGTTAATTTCAATACGCTTTTCGCTGTATCACACCCAATTTTCTTGAATTCATCTATTACCCACGCATCAATTTCATCTGAGAATTCTTCCAAATTCACATCTTCTTCTTCCTCAATATTGTCGCGATACACATCAAGATTGTAGCCGGTAATTTGGCTTGCAAGCTTAATGTTTACTCCACCTTTACCAATTGCTAACGAAACCTGATCGGGTTGCATAAACACATCGGCACTTTTATCTTCTTCGTTAATTACAACTGAAGTAATGTGTGCAGGATTTAATGAACGTTGGATAAACAATTGAGGATTAGAAGTAAAATTAATCACATCTATATTTTCATTCCGCAACTCACGCACAATCCCATGAATACGAGAACCTTTCATACCCACACATGCTCCAACAGGGTCAATACGCTCGTCATACGATTCCACCGCAATTTTAGCTTTTTCACCCGGCGAACGTACTATCTTTTTAATAATAATAAGACCGTCAAAAATTTCAGGAACCTCCAATTCAAACAAACGTTCCAAAAAAACCGGAGACGTTCGAGAGATAACTACTAAAGGATTATTATTTTTCATTTCAACACGAGCAACCACACCACGAACACTATCGCCTTTTCTGAAATAATCAGAAGGAATTTGTTCGTTTTTCGGCAAAATCAACTCGTTACCTTCGTCATCAAGCACAAGAATTTCTTTTTTCCATACCTGATACACCTCACCGGTTACAATTTCTCCAATTTGATCTTTATACTTATTATATACATTATTTTTCTCAAGATCCATAATGCGTGAAATAAGATTTTGGCGAATTGAAAGCACTTCACGTCTTCCAAAATCTTCTAATTTCACCTCATTGGTAACATCTTCACCAATTTCGTAGTCGTCGGCTATTTTTTTAGCTTCAGACAATGAGATTTGATGCGTGGTGCTTTCCAATTCATCATCAGCAACAACCTCACGGTTATGCCAAATTTCAAAATCACCTTTATCAATATTAATAATTATATCAAAACTGCTTTGAATCTCTTCATCCTCCTCAATATTAAATTTTCGTTTTAACATACTTCGAAACACATCCTCGAGAATATGCATCATGGTCGGACGATTAATATTTTTCAGCTCTTTAAATTCTGAAAATGTATCGATTAAATTTTGATGTTCAATTTTCATCTTTTATACTTATTAAAACATTTATTTTATTGTTATAACTAATGTTGTTTCCTTAATATCAGCAAAAGGAATAACAGCTGTCTGCTCCTGTTCCTTTTTTTTACCCTTAGGGCCGGTTTTTACTTTTTCCGTATACACAAGTGTAATTGAATCTTCTGCTACCTGTTGCATTTCTCCGGTCAGTTTCTTTCCGTCAGAAGTAAGCACACTCACTGTTTTGCCAACATTTTTTTCATATTGTTCGTGAACACGAAACGACTCCGACAAACCTGCCGAAGACACTTGTAATTCAAAATCTTCCTCCTCGCGATTGAGACGATCTTCAATAAAGCGACTCAACTCAACACAGGTGTCAATATCTACACCGGAAAAAGAATCAATATACACTTTGATTGCATTTACATGAGACACACGAATTTCCACAAGAAACATATCGGTCCCTTGAACAAATTCCTGTACAATCATTTGTATATCTTCTTTTTGAATCATATAACTATTCTATAAAAAATTAGGGGACACAGTCCCCTAAAACATTCTTCAACCATATAAATCACTGCAAAAATAAAAAAATATCTTGTATTCACAAATAATGTTTCTTTTTTTATTACTTTCGTGCTAAATAGTTTTTTAGTAAGTGACATTTTTTGTATGAAGAGTAAATATTTTATTTGGGTTACAATAACATTTTTGTTCTACAGTTGCTCATCAATTGGCAGCCCCTACCCAATACAATTTCGAATTGACGGATTCCCTCAACAAACAATCTATATTGCACAAATAGAGGGTGATGCATATGCTATTATTGATACTTTAGTTTCGGGCGAAAAAGGGATTTTTCGGACAGAATTTAATAACACACAAGATATTGGCATGTATGCATTTATTTTTCCGCAATTACAAAACCTAAAAATCCCCTTTATTTTTAATAAGGAACCGCAGGTATCTTTTTCATCCGAAATTTTCTCACTCCAACAAAACGTACATGTTGAGGCGTCTGAAGAAAACAAGGCTTTTTACACCTTTTCGCAATTTTATACTCAATTTACCGAAGACATATCGCAACTTGAAACGTTCTATGAAACATATTCTCGTTCAGAATTTTTATCGAAAATAGAAAAAGAGTACGAAAACCGTATAAGCGAGGAAGAATTATTTACTCGCGAATTGCTCAAACAATACAAAAATACCTTTGCATCGCATGTAATTACCGCATCGCGTAAAGCATACAGTGCCGAAATATTATTTAGTAATGAGAAATATGAATACGAAAAAAAACATTTTTTCGACAATATTAATTTTTCCGACACTACCCTTTTGTACACAAATATTTTGACCAAAAAAAGTATAGAATACCTCACATTATGTTCGCAAAAACGCAGTCGCGAAAAGCCATACAAAGCACTGCAAGATGCAGTAATGGTAATCATAAACAAAGCTCTGCCATACCCACGCACATACGATTTTATCATAAATTATTTACTTACCGGATTTGAATCTATGGGTGATGAAACAATGATGAAATTTGTGTCTGAAGTATATTTGGAAGACAAGCAATGTTCATCCGAAAATGCAACAACACTGGAACGAAAAGCTCTGCAAAACAGTAAATTAACAATCGGGAGCACAATCCCCACATTCAGAACACAGACGCTCCAAAAAAGCACAATTTCTTCGGAAAAATTCGCCGACAAAAGCATGCAGGTTATCATATTTTGGTCAACATCGTGTGGGCATTGCCAAGAGATGATTCCTGACATTGCAAAATATATGAAACAACACCAATCTGTGAATTCCATATTTATATCATTAGACCAATCGCAGAAGGTATTGAAAGATTTTGTTGATTCGCATCCCTCACTTGCAAAACACCATTTGGTATGCGACGAAAAAGGATGGGACGGCAAACTTGCCAAAGCATTTTATGTGTATGCAACCCCCACCATTTTCATTGTCGAAAACAACAAAATCATATCGAAACCACTTGATTTTGAAACATTCAAAAGAGACATATACAGTCTCACAAATACTAAGTAAAACATGTATTTTTGGAAAAGTACCATATGGCTTTGCATAATTTTATATCTGAGTTTCGCTCCCACATCGAACTTTAACGCAGATCTATACTTCTTTGCCCATCAAGACAAAGCAATTCACATCTTCATATACGCTCTACTCGCATTCTTGAGCATGATTGATTTTTCCAAAAAATATCAATTTAATACTAAATTAATAGGAATTATTCTCTTTTCCACCATTGCAATCAGCATAGCCATAGAATATTTACAACCTATACTATCAAACAGAACATTTGATATATATGATATTTACGCTAACGGTATTGGAATTATATGCGGAATTACAAGTTCATTCTTTTTCAAAAAAAGAAATCAAACACAATAAATTACATTTTCTCAAAAAAACACGCACATTAAGGGATAAAAAAAACCAACCATTTTTCTGTTTTTAAATTAAAATCTGTATTTTTCTTTTAGTTTACAGAAACAACCTAAACTCACCATTAGTAATTGATTTAGCTTTTGCAATTATTCACTTTAATTTTATTGGTTTTATATGGTTAATACCTGCCGGAATATATTTGGGTTGGCTTAGATACAAAGAACAAACAATCTGGTATGGATCATTTTGTCACTTTATTCATAATGGAATTTGCGTCATTGTAATGTATTTAGTCAAACCTCAAAAAGCATATATAGTATTGATTATCAATTGATAAAGATTGTGGATAAGTTTTAAAATTGCAAGAAAATATGTATCTTGCAGAAAAAACTTGCAGATATGATTGGTAAACAAGATAAGAGCCCTCAATTAAATATTTTTGATACCCCACTAGAACGGTTTATTAATTTAGACCATGAATTATGTGTTTTATCAAAGAAAATAGATTGGAATTCAATAGAGGAAGATTTTTCATTTTATTACTCAGAAATAGGACGACCATCAGTACCTATCAGAAGGATGATAGGCTTATTATTGCTTAAATATATTTATAACCTGAGCGATGAGGCAATTGTTGATAGATGGATAGAAAATCCTTATTGGCAATATTTCAGTGGTGAGCTTGTTTTTCAAAAAGATAAACCTTTTGACCCCACTGAATTTATTCATTTTAGAAAAAGAATCGGAAAGGAAGGTGCCGAGCGATTATTAAAAATATCAGTTCAATTATTCGGAAAAGAAGCCCAGGAAAAAGAAGTATTAATAGACAGTACAGTTCAAGAAAAGAATATTACTTATCCAACCGATGCCAAATTACATAAACGAATCATTGACAAGGTTAATAAAATAGCCAAACAAGAAGGCATAGTATTGCGTCAGACTTATACAAGAACACTAAAGCAATTACTTATAGACCAACGTTTTCATTCACACCCCAAAAGACGTAAGAAAGCAAAAGCTGCATTACGAAAAATAAGAACAATAGCGGGACGTCAGGTTCGAGATATTGAAAGACAATTTACAGATAAACAGAAAGAAAAATATC
>JAQICB010000048.1 GCA_027858745.1 Bacteroidales bacterium | reverse complement strand
TCCTCCTCGCTTATAATAGGAACAGATAATTTTTCTGCTTTTGCCAATTTTGAAGGACCAATCCCCTCGCCTGCAAGTAAAAAATCGGTGTTTTTTGAAATTGAACTCACATTTTTACCCCCATGTTTCTCTATAAGTTCCTTTATTTCATCTCGGGAATGCTGTTCAAACGTACCGGAAATTATTATTTTCTTATCGTCTAATGTGTTTGATTGCAGTGCTACCTCATCGTCGGCAACTTCCATTTGCACACCGGCTTTACGGAGACGGTCGACTAACATACAATTTTGTTCGTTGCGGAAATACATTTTTATACTGGCGGCAATTTTTTCTCCTATTTCATCTACCGCTTCTAATTGCTGCAAAGATGCCTGTTGGAGTACACTTATGGAGCGACATGCCTGTGCTAGTTTTTTTGCTCCGGTCTCACCGACATAGCGTATGCCAAGTGCATACAATACACGGGCAAAGGGAATGTGTTTGGAATCTTCAATGCTCTGCAATAAATTCTGCACCGATTTTTCACCAAAACGTTCCAATTGTATCAATTGTTCATAGGTAAGCGAAAACAAATCTGCGGGATTTTCTATAAGCCCGACACTATACAATTGGCTTATTGTTGCTTCTGCCAAGCCAATATTCATAGCTTTGCGACTCACAAAATGCTCTATTTTCCCCTTTATTTGAGGCGGACAATTCGTTTGATTGGTACAATAATAAGCAGCTTCTCCCGGCAGTCGTTCGAGTGGGGAACCGCATTTGGGACAATGCGAAATAAATTTCACTTTGTGTGCTTGTGGCTCACGCTTTTCAACATCAACCTGCACAATTTTTGGAATAATTTCTCCCCCTTTTTCTATGAGCACATAATCGTGTTCGTGCAAATCAAGTTCGGCAATCACATCGGCATTGTGTAAAGTTGCACGCTTAACAGTTGTGCCGGCAAGCAATACCGGCTCCAAATTTGCAACAGGCGTAACCGTTCCTGTTCGCCCTACCTGATATGTTACCGATTGTACGCGGGTATGTGCCTGTTCTGCTTTAAATTTATAGGCAATTGCCCAGCGAGGAGTTTTAGCAGTAAAGCCCAAATCTTGTTGCTGCGCAATAGAATCAACTTTTATAACTATTCCGTCTATATCATACGTCAAAGATTTTCGTTTTGTATCCCAGGCCTGGATGTATTCATTAATTTCTTCCAAGCTGCGACACAAAACCGCATGTTCAGGAATATTAAATCCCCATTCGCGAGCAATTGCAAGATTTTTAAAATGCGAATCATTGGGCTGGTAAGCTGGAATGTGATACATAAAACCGACTAAGGGACGCTGTGCCGTAACTTTGGAATTATGCAATTTTAAGGAACCGGCCGCTGCATTTCGCGGATTAGCAAATTTTTGCTCTCCCCTTTTTTCACGTTCGATATTGAAGGCATCAAATTTATCGCGCGGCATACAAATTTCGCCACGAATTTCAAAAAAATCAGGGCAGTCAGCCTGTATATGTAAGGGTATAGTTTGAATCGTTTTTACATTTGCCGTAATATTATCACCCACCGTTCCATCGCCACGAGTAAGAGCCCGTTGTAAAGCTCCGTTTTCGTATTGCAGAGAAATAGCAGCTCCATCATATTTCAACTCACAGGTATATAACACAGAATCAACACCAAGAGCTTTTTTTACCCGTGTATCAAAATCCTGAATTTCTTCAAACGAATAAGTATTTGCCAAAGAAAGCATAGGATAAGTATGCTTTTCCTGAGTAAACGAAAGGTCAATATCATTTCCCACCCGTTGTGTTGGCGAATTGGGGTCAAACAGTTCAGGATGTTGAGCTTCTAAATCCTCCAGTTCCCGCAATAAAGCATCAAATTCCTGATCGGATATTATGGGACGGTGTTTTACATAATAGTTGTGATTGTGCTGATGCAATATTGTTCGCAGCTCTGTAATTCGTTCCTTCATAACAAAAATTTAATACGCAATATACAGGAAAATTCATTATAATTGTCATATATTTGAATGGGTTTTATCAACGAGTTTTTATGAAAAAATATATTCTATCGATATTATTCTTAGGCATAACGTTCTGTTACGCACAAAATAACTATCTCTTTTTTGGGGTACGCAGTGGCATCAACACCTCAATAATGTGGCAAGAAGTAAGCCCCGAAGGATTTACTATTGTGGGCACCCACATCGGGTATCATGTTGGCCCGACCATTCATTTTGAACCAAAACATTTTATTGGTTTTAATTCAGGACTTATATTCAACACAACCGGTTGGGTAAACGAAACAGAAACCCTTGCCGATACCTTATTGTACCGAAAAGATGTATTTAAAAACATTCAACTACCTCTTACCACAACCATAAAAATTGGTGTTGGTGAATTTGGAAGAATTATTATTGAAACAGGCGGTTATCTCAACTTCACCATGACGGGGTATTCAAATATGAAAGAAGTTGGCGGCGAAATATACGAAGAAGCGGTAACCTGGTATCGATTCGAAGAGTCAGACGGAATTAATGACATTGCATACAAACGCACAAATGCCGGCGTAATTTTCGGTGGTGCTTTTCAGCATAAATTCATTACCGTGGGTACCTCTTACAATCTCGGACTGGTTGATATAACTAAAAACGAATACGTTATGCACAACCATACATGGAATTTTTATGTAATTTTTCGTACATGGAAACGAAAAATATAATACCTTTATAAAAATTGAGTTCATACTCATTTTATTCACAAAAATATTTATATCATGAAACGCTTTCTTTTCATAACACTCAGCATTCTCGCTCTTCAGTTTTTTTCACAGGCTCAAACGACTCGTTTTGAAGCAGAATCGGGCACACTTACAGGCGGAGCAATAGCAGTTAACAACGCGAGCTGTTCGGGTGGGCAATATGTGGCAACACAAGAAGGCACAATAACGCTCCCGTTTACAACAGACCACACTGCATATTATGACTTTTACATATTTGCGGCTTCCCCAAACGGAGACAAAGAACAAAATTTTGTAATTAATGGCAATTCGGTAAGCTTTTCCTTAGAAGACAATAGTAATTATATTGAATTAAAGGTTTCTTCGTTTATAAGTTTACCTGCGGGGAATCATACTATTGAAATCACACCAAATTGGGGATGGATAGACGTCGATTATATTGAAATGAGAGAAGTGGATGCATCCTCACGGTTTAATATTACTCAAACACTCAATGCACCCAATCCGACTCCCCAGACATCATGCTTATATAACTTTTTGCTTGACAATTACGGAGAACATATTTTAACCGGGGTTATGACATTAAATAGCATGGACGAATCTGATTGGCTTTTGACAAATACAGGTAAAGAGCCGGTAGTCTTGGGAATTGATTTCATGCAAAGCGACAGAGGATATACTTGGTATAACGATCATACACCACGAAACGACGCCGAAACATGGTACAACAAAAATGGTATTCCGGTTATTTGTTGGCACTGGCGTGACCCGTCGCGAAACACCGAAGCTTTTTATACCGACGAAACTAATTTTAATGCAAATAAAATTTTCGAACCTAACTCTCCTGAATATGCAGCTATGATAGACGATATAGACTTTATAGCAGAAGAATTTTTATATCTCCAAGCACAGGGTGTCCCCGTTATTTGGCGACCACTCCACGAAGCATCAGGTGGCTGGTTTTGGTGGGGAGCACAGGGAGCTGCTGCTTGCAAAGAATTATGGATAGTAATGTATGACCGCTTGGTAAATCATCACGGATTAAATAATATAATTTGGGTGTGGACATACCAAGGAGGCGAAAGTCCCGACTGGTATCCCGGTGATGAATATGTAGACATTATTGGGAGAGATATTTATAAAGATGGAGACCACAGTTCACAAATAATGGAATTTAACAATACCAACGATGTATTTAACGGAACAAAAATGATTTCTATATCCGAATGCGGTTCATTCCCCACCCCAACAAGCTTGGTTGACGACGGAGCTGCATGGTCATGGTACATGCCATGGTATGGCGATTTCACTCGCAGCAGCACATATAATGATTTATCATTATGGATAGATATGTTCAACAGCGACTACGCGCTCACATTAGATGAAATGCCCGATTGGTCTACCTATTGTTCATCAAGCACTGCTAATCAGATAATACAATTACAGCAAGGGTGGAACTTAATTTCATCTGCCATTCAACCCAATGATGCAAGTATCACAAGTATTTTTTCATCTGTAGACTATTCAATAATAAAAAATGACATTGGGTTTCACAAAAAAAATTACACGAGCGAATTACAAAGCCTTCAAACAGTTGAAGTTGGCAAGGGATACCTAATATATGTGAATACAGCAACAAGCATCTCAATAACCGGGACAAACTCAACTCACACACAAACAGAGCTACAAACAGGTTGGAATCTTATTGGTGTTCCAGTTGAAATATATAATCCGAGCAATCTGCCACAAGAAATGGAAACAGTTAAGGATTTTGACCAATTTTATGAACATAATAATAATGTAAGCAGCCTTACCGAATTACAAGAAGGTAAAGGATATTATATTAATGTGACAAATCCGTGCAGCATTACTTGGTAATAAGTCCCTAGCTGCAAGTATATAACTTGCAGCATACAGAAGAAAAAAAAACAAATAATATTACTACTCACAACTATTTTATTTTTAAAAATATTTGCATGCAATTGTTTTTTGTTATATTTGCATATACATAAACTGCACATATGAAAAAAATCTGTTTTAATTTCTATTTTTCACTCTTTATTCTATTCGCTCACAGCATTTCGGCACAAAAGAGTTGTGAGTACGAAACAAAAGACACACAGGCCACACAGGGAACATCTCTACGTCTTATTGCAACAAGCACACAAATATGTGTAGGAGAATCTGTTACTCTCACCGCACAAATAAGAAACGGCACCCCACCATATAGCTATGTTTGGAACGAAGAACTCTCAACAGACAGTACGTTTACCGTTATACCTTCGGAAACAATAAAATATGATGTTATTATTTTTGATTCAAATCAGGAGCGTTTAAAAGAAACTATCACTATTGAAGTATCAGAATATCCCGAAGCGGATTTCACCTATACTTTGGAACCAAACAATTTCACAGTTTCATTTACCAATACGTCCAAAAATAATATAGTACAAAACAATATTGCGGTAGCTTACAATTGGCAATTTACATCAGATGGAGAAAAAACATCACAAACACAATCAGAAAAAAATATACCTATACAATATACGTATAGCGATTTAACAAATTATCGGGTAACATTGTGGGCACACAATAATTTTGGATGCAAAGATTCAATTTCCAAAACAGTTAGTATTTATGACATTCCCTATCTTGAAGTACCAACTGCATTTTCTCCGAATAATGATAAAAATAATGATATTATTCATGCCATTGGACGAAATGTAGAAAATATTGAATTCATTATATACAACCGTTGGGGAAAAGAATTATTCAGATCAAACAAACTCCAATACGGTTGGGACGGAACTTACAAGGGGACTGAAATGCCTTCGGGAGTATACATATTTTCGATTCGAGCAACAGCTTTACATTTTGAAAACACCATTCACAAAACAGGAAATATTAATCTTATTCGATGAGAAAATTATTCTACAGTATTTTATTATTAATAATCGGTAGCATCTTTTGCTCGGCTCAAGATATTGGTTTCGCACAACACGAACAATCAGAAATGCTCATAAACCCGGCACTAACAGGTAATTTTGAAGAACACGGACGTGCTATTTTACATTACAGAAACCAATGGAAACATATTACCGGAACTGCATACAATACATTCGGAGCATCAATAGAAGCAAACCTAATTGACAAATTTGGTGTGGGAATCCAATTTTTAAAAGACCAAACCGGAATCCACAACTACAGCACAAATCAATTGAACAGTTCGTTTTCACTCCAAACAGAATTAAACTCCATGAATTATCTCGGATTTGGTGTGCAACTGAGTTGGACACAAAAATATATTGATTATGGAGACCAAACCTGGAACAGTCAATACGATGGATTTGAGATTAATACCGAAATTCCAACCGGAGAGGTTAATATTAATACCATTCAGTTTGTTGATGTTTCAGCAGGCTGGGTATGGAAATATAAAAATCCTTCATTTTTTAATTTTGATATAGGCATTGGTGCCTATCATCTGTCGCGTCCAAAATACACACAATCATCACTGGAAACAGTTGTCCCTATGAGATGGACAGGAATGGTCAACGTTGATTTACTTCAATGGCAAAATTCACAAGTAACTATTCATCCTTCATTACGCATCGAAAATCAAGATTATCAAACACAAACAACTATTGGAGGATACACCAAAATAAAATTCGGATTAAACTCCAAATATACCGATTTTTATAAAAATTCGTATTTTCAAATTGGGGGATACTACACTGTAAATCAAACCCTCACCTCATATCTGAGACTCGATTATATAAGTATTGTTTCAGCCACATTCACCTACGACTTTATTGTTTCCGATTTGGCAACTAGCACTAATATGGGTGGGACGGAAATTTCAATAGCATATTATCTCAAATAACCCAATTAGGTTCAAACCGCTTATAAATAGTTTGATTCAATATAATTTTTGAGTTCAAACTAAAAATTACAAACCTATATTTGTTTGATTCATTTTATTCATATATTTTTGTTGCGTTATGGAAAACTTTATAGTCTCAGCTCGAAAATACCGCCCCACAACATTCGATACCGTTGTTGGACAGTCATCTATTACGACAACTTTAAAAAACTCCATAGCAACAAATCATCTTGGACAAGCATATCTTTTTTGTGGACCGCGAGGAGTTGGAAAAACGACGTGTGCTCGAATTTTCGCAAAAACTATAAACTGTCAAAACTTAAATTCCGAAATTGAGGCATGTGACGAATGTGAATCATGTAAATCGTTCAACGAATCTGCTTCATTTAGTATTCATGAACTTGATGCGGCATCGAATAACTCAGTAGAAGATATTCGTTCTCTTATAGAACAGGTTCGCATACCACCTCAAATAGGAAATTACAGCATTTATATCATAGATGAGGTTCATATGCTTTCGGCTTCAGCTTTTAATGCCTTTCTTAAAACATTAGAAGAACCACCGAAACATGCCATTTTTATTTTGGCGACAACAGAAAAACATAAAATTTTACCAACCATTCTTTCACGCTGTCAAATATTTGACTTTCAACGCATAAAAGTTGAAGATGCAGTTAAACATTTAGTTTCGGTTGCCGAAAAAGAAGATATAGAATATGAAAAAGAAGCATTAAATGTTATTGCACTAAAATCGGACGGTGGAATGAGAGATGCTCTTTCAATTTTTGACCAAATTGTTAGTTTTTCGGGAAAAACAATTACCTACGAAAAAACGATTGAAAACCTGAACTTTCTCGATTACGAATATTTTTTCAAACTCACTGATTTTTTCCTTAAAGAAGACTATGCATCTTCGCTCCTTTTGTTTGATAAAATTCTCGACAAAGGCTTTGATAGTCACAATTTCCTCATAGGTCTCAGCGGTCACTTCAGAGATGTTTTAGTTTGCAAAGATCCGCAAACAACAGAATTATTGGAAGTGGGTGAAAGTATTCGCGAACGCTATTTGGAACAATCAAAAAACTGCTCGGTTGATTTTCTGTATAAAGCCCTCGATTTAGCAAGCAAATTTGATATTAATTATAAAATAAGCAAAAACAAACGCTTACACGTCGAACTTGCTTTGTTGCAATTTTGTAATATTTTAAAAAAAAAAGCCCTGAATTAAGTCCCGAACAAGGCATAACAGAAAAACCTGAACCTACCAATCAGGCAGATGTAAAACAAGCTTCTCCTACTACACAAGAAAAAAATCAAGGAGAAACACAGGAGAAACACACAAGCACTCAATCATCGCAACAAACAGATAACTCCCCATCATATTCGACGGCAACAAAATCTTTTAAAGATTTATTAAAACTAGAAAGAACTGAAGAAAAAAAACCTGAGAAAACCGAAGAAAAACAAGAAACTGTTCCGGACACATCGATTAGTATAAGCATAGAACAATTACAAGAGATATGGCCTCTTGCGAAAGACACATTCAAAACCGAACCGTCTTCGCTTGCAATACTTTCGGAAAGCAGCTTTTCTATTACGAATAATACAATCTTTGTCAAATTAAGTGCAGCGACGCAACAAACAACGTTCGAACAAGATATTACACCACGATTACAAGAGAAAATTCTATTTCACTTACAAAAAAAATATAGCATACATTTACAACATATACCCATAAAAGCAATTGTTCCAGAAATAAAACAAGATGACGTTAAACGACCTCTTACACCGGACGAACGGTACAATCATCTTAAAAACATAAATGAGAAAATTGAAAAATTGCGTAACGCACTTGATTTAGATATTGAATAAAATGATTTGTTTTCCTCACGCAAAAATTAATATTGGTCTTCGTATTACTGAAAAACGGGAAGACGGGTTTCATAATATTGAATCGATTTTCTACCCTGTTACGGACTTGTATGATTCATTGGAATGGATAGAATCACCGAAACTGATATTTGAAAGCAGCGGAATTGAAATTGAAGGAGATACCAAAAATAATACCTGCATTCGAGCATGGGAGCTTCTCCATTCTTTATATGATATTCCTCCCGTACGCATTCATTTACAAAAACATATTCCCATGGGAGCCGGACTCGGCGGCGGTTCTGCAGACGCAGCTTTTATGTTACAATCACTACAAACACAATATAATTTACCTATTCCCGCAAAACAACTACATGAATTGGCATTATCAATAGGCAGTGATTGTCCGTTTTTCTTACACACAAAACCACTCTGTGGTGAAGGACGAGGCGATAAATTTTCTAAAGTAACAGTCGAATTATCAGATTATTGGTTAGTAATAGCTAACCCGGGAATACATATAAGCACCGCAGATGCATATGCTCAGGTAAAAACCCAAAAACCAAACACAAAACTATCGGAACTCATATCTCAGGATATTTCACAATGGAAACACATTATTCATAATGATTTCGAACAATCCGTTTTCCCACAGCATCCGAAAATCGCAGAAATAAAATCAAGTATGTATGAACATGGGGCTCTCTACGCTGCAATGTCCGGAAGTGGCTCTTCGGTTTATGGTATTTTTGCAGAAAAGCCCACAATTCAGGTTGACGTGCCAATTATATGGAAAGGAAAAATTTAGTAAAAAAAATATAACTATGAACACAAAATCATTCCGTCATGCGTGTAAAAAATCTTATAAAGAACTTTTGTTTCAACTGACAAAGAATTTTCGCATTATTTTTAACCCAACTTGAAAATACAAAACCGTATAGTATTCTTATGCAGCACATTGCGATTTTGTTTTTTACAATTGGGGGACTACTTTTGTTTTTCTTACAAACGGACGGTGTTTAAAA
>JAQICB010000015.1 GCA_027858745.1 Bacteroidales bacterium | reverse complement strand
AGATTAGCTCCGCTAAGCTCGTCCTTTGTCCTCGGTTGATATAAAAAACTGTTTATCAAGGCAAATTATTGAATAATAGCGAGCTATTGTGAAATAATTTAACGCAGAAAAACTGTTTTCATACAAAAAAAAAGCCCTGAAACATTTTATAAGTTCAGGGCTTAATATATTATTTTAAATTAGAAACATTATCCTCCGACAAAACCAATAAGTACACCGGCAGCAACAGCGGAGCCAATTACCCCCGACACATTACTCGACATACAATATTGAAGAACATGATTTTTTGAATCATATTTTGTGGATATTTCATTTGCAACACGAGAAGCCATTGGTACGGCACTTAAGCCGGTAGCTCCAATCAGTGGATTAATTTTTTTAGTTGCAAATAAATTATACAATTTAACTGCATACACACCACCAGCAACTGAGATAGCAAAAGCAAAAAATCCACCAACAATAATCAATAAGGTTGTAAGATCTAAGAAAACATCTGTCGTCATAGTTGCACCAACCGTCAATCCAAGAATAATAGTCGCCGGATTCATAATATAATCGGTAGCAGCTATAGTCAATCGTTGCGTATCAGCACCTATTTCTTTAATTAAGTTACCAAACAATAACATACCCAATAACGGAGCAGAAGATGGCACCAAAATAATAATAACGGTACCTAAAACAATTGGAAATGCAATTTTCACCGCACGCTGATTCTTAATTTTAAGCTTAGCAGGATATTTTTTATCCATTTCTTTCATATTAATTTTCAGCTCATTTTCATTACACGTAAGTTTCACGATAAAAGGAATAATAACCGGCACTAAAGCCATATAAGAATACGCAGCAATTGCAATCGGCCCGAGTAAGTGTGGTGCTAATTTAATGGTTGTAAAAATTGCAGTTGGACCATCGGCACCACCAATAATAGCAAGAGAAGAAGCCTCCTTAATATCGAACTGACCACTTGCCATTGCAACGATTAATACTGTAAAAATACCAAGTTGAGCAGCTGCACCAAACAATGCTAATTTAAGATTCCGCAACATAGGACCAAAATCAGTCATTGCACCAACACCCAAAAAGATGAGAGGTGGTAACAGACCTGTTTTAAGCAATGAATAGTATAGAAAATTCATGATACCATACTCATGAGCAATTTCATACAGATTCATGTAGTGACTATTTTTCAACAATTCATCTTGTTTTTCCGAACTAAAAGTATTGAAAACGTCAATATCCATATCTAAAAATAAATCTTTAATGTAATGAGCAGGAACTACCCCCATTTGTCCGAGAGGGAAATTTGCCAAAATCACACCAAATGCGATTGGCACTAACAACAAGGGCTCATATCTTTTAACAATTCCTAAATATAACAACAAAAATCCAATAGCATACATAATTAATGTTTGCGGATCGGCAATTAAATTACCAATTGCTGTCATTTCGTAAAGTTTCTCTAATATCTCCATATTATTTTTTTAAACAAAAAATTAAAAAAACGCCGAAAAATATCGGCGTTTATATTATTAAGTTGAGACTATTTATTGAACTCGAATTATTACGTCATCCTCATCAATTTCCTCACCCGGATTGAAGCAAATTTCAACAACTTTTCCGGCATAATCAGCGGTAATAGTATTGAATACCTTCATAGCTTCAATATACCCAATTATTTGTCCTTCTTTGATTGTGTCGCCAACTTTAACCGGAGTTTGTGAAGAATCTTTCGTTAAAAAGAATTTACCTGAAATTGGTGCAATAATCTCCTTTGTATCTCCACTTGGAGCAGCAGGAGCAGCATTTTGAGCAGGTGCCGGAGCAGATGAAACAGGCACAGCATCGCCGTAACTTACATTTACAACGAATTTTTCACCATTCACATCAACTTGTAATGTTTTTGGCTCAAACGTTCCTTCTTGTTTAGCAGGTGCAGCAGGAGCATTTTTCTGAGCTACTTCTGCTTTTTTAGCAGCCAATTCAGCTTCGAATGCCTCTTTTGCTTTTCCCGAACGAAGAGCTCTATATTGCTCAGGGTGCATAGCCAATTCAAATAATTCTTCATCATCTTTACCGAAATCCCAATTATTTTCCTTCATTTCTTTTCGGAACTCATCCAATTTATCAGGATATAATTCCTGAGGAGAACCCGTAAAGAATTCACGACCTTGTTCTTTCGCTAATTTTTTAATTTCAGGAGCAACTTCACCCGGTAATTTTCCGGCTTTACCCAGAATCATATCCCAAATATTATCCGCAATCATAGACCAACGCTCACCGCCTTTGGCAACTTGCATAATATTAAATAAAGCTAGATTTTTCACATACTGAGAAAATGGCGTAACAAGTGGTGGGTACCCAACACGTGGCCATACATATGCAACTTCGTCAAATAATTGAATTAATAATTCATCAATTGTTATTTCAGATTTTCCTTTTTTAACTAATGATTTATTAATACTTGATAAGTTAGAAGAAAGGTCATTCATCAAACTACCCATCATACCACCAGGCAATCCCGGTGCAATTAACAATGATTGAAGACGACGATTTGATTCAGGAATAAAATATCCCAAGAAATCATCCATAAATTCTTGCGTTAGAGCACGAGCACGCATATATGCTTTCATGTTAATATCAGGCACTTTAAAACCTGCATCTTTTAACATTTCACGAACCATAATTACGTCAGCATGACCTGTTCCCCAAGAAAGAGGCTCCATACCAACATCAATAATATCACAACCTGCTTTTGCTACTTCTAAAATAGAAGCCGGAGTAAAACCAGGACCTGTTTGACCATGATATTGAACAATTAAATCAGGGTTATTCTTTTTAATATGTGCGACAATTTTCCCAAGAGAAACCGGACGACCTATACCGGCCATGTCTTTCAGACAAATCTCATCTGCACCATTTGCAATAAGTTCATCAGCTAAATTACAATAGTACTCTACTGTATGAACTTCCGATACAGTTAATGAAAGAGTTGCTTGAGCAATAACTCCTGCTTCTTTCGCATATTTAATTGAGTCAATTATATTTCTTGGATCATTTAATCCACCAAAACAACGTGTAATATCAACTCCTTGAGCTTTTTTAACTTTATAAAATAATTTACGTACATCTGCAGGTACCGGACTCATACGAAGACCATTCAACGATCTGTCTAACATATGTGTTTGTATACCTGCTTCATTAAATGGTTTTGTCCATTCACGCACGGCTATATTTGGATTTTCTCCAATCAACAAATTTATTTGTTCAAAACCTCCCCCGTTAGTTTCTACACGAGCAAAACAGCCCATATCTATAATTTCCGGAGCTATTCTCACTAATTGATCAACTCGCGGCATATATTTTCCGGCACTTTGCCACATGTCACGGTATACTAACGAAAACTTGATTTCTTTTCCCATATTATTTTATTTAAATTATACTATTTGCTTATTTATATTTATTTTTTTTGAATATCTACGACTTTACCTTTTCCTTGTGTTGCAATATCAACTGCCGAAACTATTGCGGCTAACTTGTTTGATCCAATTGCTGAAGAAAAATGACTTTTCGCAACGGTTTTAACCGTTTCGGGAAAGAATTTGTTTACAATAACTATAATAAGGTTTCCAACTACGGTTACCATTATTAAGGTTATAAACACTGTTATCATCCCTACCAATAAAAGCATCAATGCTTGCTCCATACGTTCTTTTTTTAATTTGTTATATTAATAAAATATCATAAATGTACATGAAAAAATTGAGCGAAATTTACAGTTTTTTTTTATAATAGAAAAAACTCTCGCACACAAAATACATCGAAAGTTAACAACATTTCAATATATAAAAAAATGATGTGTATCATGTTTTTTTATTTTCCACAGATAGTTAGTGCTTGCGCTAAAACTATTTTTTTTCTGTGTTTCTGTTATGAAAGTCTCGAAACCGAACATACTTAATCAGACACAGCACTTTATAGACAGACTTTACTAAGTTACAAGGTGGGAAGCTTTATTCATTAAGCATTTTTATCAAAAAAAAATACAAATGTTTTAGTTTTCTCCAACACGAAATATTATTCTTTCACAAAGCGTGTTCGCCGTTTCACATCACCCGAAACGGCTTCAATTTCGTATGTATTCTCATCACATGCGATAACCGAAACGGTAACAATCTCACCTTTATGTGTGCCCGGAAGTCCTTTTGTTTTGCGGACGATTAAGTCATATTCGGTCTCACTTTTCCAATCAACTTTCAAAATCACTTTCGTTTGCCCCTTATTCATGGTTTCAATTTGACGTCGGTGTGTTCTCTCAACATATACTTTTTGCCCATCGGCAATATACGAAAATGAACCTTCACGAAATTTCTCCATACACTCACCTATTTGAGCAGAGGAAGAAATTGATACAAGCAAAAATAATAAAAACAAATACCTCATACTTACTGTATATTTCACTTTCGCAAATATATTAAATTTTTAGGCAAAAAAACCATCTTTCAGGAATTCGATACGATTTCTTCATCCGATGAACTCATGTGCTCAAACAGATTTCGGCTCTTTCCAACCTAATTTCGATATAATTTTTCGGGTTCAGAACGCTTATAAATAGTGAGTTTCAATCAAAAAAAATGAAATAATAACGGCTTGTTTTAAATTATTTTTGAACTGAAGATGCCTGTTTATAAGCGGAAAACTCATCACTGTGTGCGACTTCTAATGGATTCAACATTATTTTCGAAGATTACCACACTCCTCTACGTTCCACCTTCGCATCCGCAAGTCTAATGGGACGCAACTTGTGGGCTAGCTCAGTTTATTCACATGCGGATACCAATGCATAAGCTTAGTCGTAAAACTAAAAAAAACACGAAAATGATATACAATATCAATTTCGTGTTATATATAATTATATCAGCCCCCTTTTAGATTAATCAAACAAAAGAGGAGTTTACGATAAACTCGAAAGCAGACTATTTAATTTGACTAAAATACTTCATAAACTGAATACGCTCGAATGTAGCCGGATATTTATTGTCAGTAGCCAATTTGCCTTTAAATTGGTTAACATAATTGTATCCTTTGCTATTCATCCACTCTTCTAAACCTTTAAGTATTGTTTGAATATATTCGGGTCCGTTCAAATATAGAGCAGAAACTAACTGTACTGCACTTGCTCCAACAAGTAACTGTTTGATTAATGACTCTGCCGAATGAATTCCGGTAGAAGCAGCCAAATCACATGAAACCTTTTTAGAATTCAAACCAATCCACTGCATAGGCAAAGTATAATCATGAGGATCGCTATACGGATGTTTTGGGGTAACTTGAAGAGTTTCAATATCAACATCCGGAATATAAAAGCGATTAAACAATACCAATCCTTGTAAATCTGTTTGAGATATTTTTTGAATTGTTTGAGATAATTTAGTAAAAGAATGAGTCATTTTTAAGGTAACCGGAATAGACACTTCTTGAGAAACTTTTGAAATAATATCGAGATATGACTGTTCAAAATCTACATCAGAATCATCAGACGGGTGCAAAAAAACATTTAATTCGATAGCATCAGCTCCGGCATCTTCCACACGTTTTGCAAAACGAGACCATTCGTAATTTGACACACAGTTAATACTTGCAATAACCGGTATCAATAATTCTTTTTTTGCATCTTTGATTAACTTCAAATAAGAAGTAACCGTATCCTCTTTCATATATTGGTCAATATAATCGATTGATTCAGAATATTGAGTATACAAGAATTCATTTTTTTGAGCTTCAGTAATTTCAAAATCAGTTTGATGTAAAATCTGCTCTTCAAAAATTGATTTCAAAACAACCGCAGCAGCACCGTTAGATTCAAGTTTTTTCAAACTTTCCACAGAATTTGTTAAGCCACAACTTCCAACAATTATTGGATTTTTGAGTGTTAAACCGGCATATGTTACAGAAAGATCTATCATACTATTTTATTTTTTAGATTGTACATAATTTAAAATACCTTGCGCTGCTTTCCTTCCATCACCCATGGCTAAAATTACCGTAGCACCACCACGAACAATATCTCCACCGGCAAACACATCAGGTACATTTTTAGCTTGCATCGTGTCTTCATCAACCACAATTGTACCCCAACGAGTCATCTCCAGTTCGGGTAGACTTTTTGGAATCAAGGGGTTTGGCGAAACACCTACACTCACAACGACCAAGTCAACATCTAATTCATATTCCGAATTTTCAATTGGAACCGGACGTCTTCTCCCACTCGCATCAGGTTCGCCAAGTTCCATTTTTTGCACACGAACTTTAGATACATGTCCATTTTCATTTGCAAAATATTCTATCGGATTATTCAAACACATAAATTCAATTCCTTCTTCAACTGCATGTTCAATCTCTTCAACACGAGCAGGCATTTCATCCATAGAACGACGGTAAATTATCATCGAACGCTCGGCTCCTAACCGCTTTGCAGTACGCACAGAATCCATTGCGGTATTACCCCCGCCGATTACTGCCACGTTTTTTCCAATATAGACCGGTGTGTCATAATCAGCATGAGCTGCCTTCATCAAGTTAACACGCGTTAAATATTCATTAGAAGACATTATGCCCGAATAATTTTCACCGGGAATTCCCATGAAATTTGGAAGACCTGCACCACTACTCACAAAAAAGGCATCAAAACCTTCATCTCGTAAATCTTGAATACTTGCCGTACTTCCTACAACAAAGTTAGTAAAAAATTTAACACCCATTTGTTTTAGGCTATTAATTTCGACATCAACCACAGAATTTGGCAATCGAAATTCAGGAATACCATATTTGAGCACCCCGCCTATTTCATGAAGAGCTTCAAAAACAGTAACATCACAGCCCATTTTAGCCAAATCGCCAGCAGCAGACAATCCTGCAGGTCCGGAACCAATAATTGCTATTTTATATCCGTTATCAGACGCTATTTTAGGAACCGAAACAGATCCCGACTCACGTTCAAAATCAGCAGCAAATCGTTCCAAATGACCAATAGCTACAGGAGCTTTTTTCAATTTCACCGTATAAAAACATGTAGCTTCGCATTGTACTTCTTGCGGACATACTCGTCCACATACGGCAGGCAATGCACTGGTTTCTTTGAGCACTTTTGCCGCACCTAAAAAATCAGATTTTTCAATATGTTTTATAAAACTAGGTATATTTATATTTACCGGACATCCGTCAATACACGTTGGATTGACACAATCCAGACATCTTTGAGCTTCACCAATAGCCAACTCAGACATTAAACCGGTATTTACTTCATCGCTATTTGTACTTCTAATAATAGGGTCTTGCGAAGGCATAGAAACACGCTCTTTTGCTGTTCGTTCTTTTGCCGGTATGCTTTTTCGCAATTCTTCTCGCCAGGCTATTTTTCGTAATTCTTGTAAATATGTTGTATCTTCTTTCATAATCTCCATTATTTGTTGTTCATAAATGATTGGTACGCATCTGCCTCTTCGTCTTTGTATGCTCGTAAACGCATGAGCATTTCATCAAAATCTATTTGATGAGCATCAAACTCTGGTCCGTCAACACATACAAATTTTGTTTCGCCGTCCACCGTAATTCGACATGCACCACACATTCCTGAACCATCAACCATTACCGTATTTAAACTGGCAACAGTAGGAATATTATATTTTTTTGTTAAAATTGAACAGAACTTCATCATAACGGCAGGTCCGATAGTTACAGCCAAATTTACTTTTTCACGCTGAATAACCTCTTCCATTCCTTCGGTAACTAAACCTTTATTTCCATAGGTTCCATCATCTGTCATAATAATCACCTCGTCAGATGCTTTTCTTATTTCATCTTCCAAAATAATAAATTCTTGAGACCGACCTGCCAACACAGAAATCACTTTATTCCCCGCTTCTTTCATAGCCTCAACAATCGGCAACAAAGGGGCAATACCAACACCACCGCCGGCACACAAAACAGTACCAACATTCTCAACATGCGTTGACTGTCCGAGAGGACCGACAACACTGCTTACTTCATCACCAACAGCCAAATCACATAATTTATGACTTGATACGCCGACTTTTTGGACAATTAGCGTAATTGTTCCCTTAGATTCATCAGCTTGGGAAATTGTTAAAGGAATACGTTCTCCTTTTTCACCAATTTTAACAATCACAAAATGACCAGCTTTTCTTTTTTGTGCAATTCTCGGAGCCTCAATCTCAATTTTCACAACCTTGTCCGATAAAATTTCTTTATTAATTATTTTACTCATTGTATTGTAATTTACATTTTATGCAAAGATACTTTTTCTGAACCGTAAATAAAAAGGGGAGCTGGATTTACGTGAAATACGTAAACATACATAATCAATTCAAAAAATAAGAAGAAAAACTATTTTCCGGAATCTAATTTAACGGAACCATCTTGTATCATGTTTTGCAATTCTGTCAACAAAACCTGTTCTTGTGCATCAATAAAACCATCTTCTGTTGCAGCCATTATTATTTCATCAAATTCATCTTGAGTAAGAACATGATCTTCAATTGCCTTTAAAATTAATTCGCGAACTCTATTTGCACTTTCACTTACAGCCATAATTATAATTTTTATTTGTATCAAATATACTATAAATATACTAAATATTCAAACATATATAATAATAAAAAAGGCGTTCGAATGAACGCCTTTTTAATAGAGAATGTCTGCACACGAAATATGCAGTATATAATATATTATAATATAGAATATACAACCGTTACTCCGGACATAACCACAGAAACCATTGTCATTAATTTAATAAGAATATTAAGCGATGGTCCTGAAGTGTCTTTAAACGGATCACCAACAGTATCGCCAACAACACCGGCATGATGAGCGTCACTCCCTTTACCGCCATAATTACCTTTTTCTATATATTTTTTTGCATTATCCCAAGCACCACCGGCGTTGTTTAACATGATTGCAAGTGAAAATCCGGTAACTAAAGTACCCATCAACAATCCGATAATTCCTGCTACACCAAACACTAATCCAACAATAATAGGAACAGAAATTGCCACAACCGATGGAAGTATCATTTCTCGTTGAGCTCCTTTAGTAGAAATTGCAACACATTTTGCATATTCAGGTTTTGTAGAACCGTCTAAAATACCCGGCATTTCTTTAAACTGACGGCGAACTTCATCTACCATTGCACCGGCAGCACGCCCCACTGCTTTCATTGTCATAGCTGAAAACACAAATGTCATCATTGCACCTAAAAAGAGTCCGGCTAACAATATTGGATTAAATAAATTTAATTCATAAAATTCTACAAAGTGAGATATTTCAGCATCTAACATTGAATCGATACCAACTTTATCCATAAACAATTGTCCTAACTCAGGAGCTTTTTTCAACCACAACCGAACCTCTTCCATATAGGCAACTAAAAGTGCCATTGCAGTTAATGCAGCAGAACCAATAGCAAAACCTTTTCCGGTAGCAGCAGTTGTGTTACCCAACATATCAAGAGCATCAGTACGTTCTCTTACTTCCGGTGGAAGTTTAGACATTTCAGCATTACCACCTGCATTATCTGCTATAGGTCCAAATGCGTCTGTTGCCAAGGTTATTCCCAGTGTAGACAACATACCAACCGCAGCAAAACCAATACCATATACTCCGTGAGAGAAATCTGTAAAACCACCTGCAAAACCATATGCTGCGATAATTCCAGCAACTATAGTAACAACAGGAATCCAAGTAGAATACATTCCAACAGCAATACCATCAATTATTGTTGTAGCAGGACCATGTTGAGCTTGTCTTGCAATACCTTGTGTTGGTTTATATCCGTCTGAAGTAAAATACTCCGTTCCCTGACCAATAATAATCCCCGCAAGTAATCCGGCAATAACAGAACCTAAAATACCCCATGGAATCCATCCTAACTGGGCCATAACAACAATACCTATTAATATCAACACTGAACTACCAGCAGTACCAAACAACAAAGAATTCAATAAATTTTTAGCCGTTGCTGACTCTTTTGTTCGAACCATATATACACCAATAATTGAAAAGATAATTCCAATTGCTGCAACTAACATTGGTGCTAAAATTGCCATATCATTAAATTTTCCATCTGTCATAGCTATTGCAGAACCTAAAGCTGCGGTAGCTAAAATTGAGCCTGCATATGATTCATATAAATCTGCTCCCATACCGGCAACATCACCAACATTGTCACCAACGTTATCAGCAATAGTAGCAGGATTACGTGGGTCATCTTCCGGAATACCTGCTTCTACTTTCCCTACTAAATCGGCACCAACATCAGCAGCTTTGGTATAAATACCACCACCAACACGTGCAAAAAGAGCCTGAGTAGATGCTCCCATACCAAATGTTAACATTGTTGTGGTAATGTGAATCATTTTTATTGACTGAAATTCATCATTAAGTGCGAATTCAGGATTCCAACTTCCGGCTAATCCAGCTTCGTGAGCTACTGAAAGCCCCATTTCAAAGATATTATTATCATAAACAACATTTAATCCCCAATACCACAATGCAATATCCAACAGAGCAAATCCAACAACTATAAGCCCCATTACTGCACCTGAACGGAATGCAACCTGCAAACCTTTATTTAATGATTGAGATGCTCCTTGAGCTGTCCGGCCCGAAGCAAAAGTTGCAGTTTTCATACCTAAGAACCCACATAAACCCGAGAAAAAACCTCCGGTTAAAAAAGCTAATGGTACAAAAGGATTTAACACTTCTATATATGCTAAAAATGTAAACACTACTAATAAAACAGCAAACACAATAGCAACTACTCGATACTGACTTCGTAAATAAGCCATTGCCCCCTCTCTAACATATTGTGCAATTTCTTGCATTTTAGAATTTCCTTCAGAGTTCTTCATCATAGACTTAAAGAAAATCCACGCAAAAACTAAAGCGATTACTGATGCTATTGGAACTATCCAAAACACCGAATTCATAGATATTAACATAATTTTATATTTATTAAATTTAACGAAAATTTTTACAGCCACGAAACAAAGAAAAAAACAGGAATTATACAAACATTCCAATAATAAAAATAGTCACAATAAAGCATTTTAATACATATTCTTTTTTTACATGATACGCATCATAAAAAAACATTTCACTTGATATTTTTTTGGGTTTTCCTAAGCCTTAAATATCATTATTTGTGATTAACAACCTGAAAACGCAAAGATTTTGCAATGATTTTTAATTTTTTAATACAAAAATGCAGATATTTTTCACCACTGATTAACAGGTGTATACAATGGTTTTATACACCTTCTTATTGTTGGTTATTTCAGTTATCAACAATTTTATTAACATTTTTATTGCATTTCATAATGATTCAGTGTAAATTTGTTGCATCGATATATATAGAATAGTACCGTTATGAACACAATTAAAATTATAAGTGCAAAGCGTTTGCTTTTGTTTATGTTACCATTTATTCCGTTTGTGATTTTTCTCAATTCAAGCAGAACAAATGTCGTAAGTATTTATGCAGATTACCCAAAAGAAATAATAGCCGGTACGCATTTGAAAATGACGGTTACTATAGAAAAGGGTAACTTAACCGGATTTGGTCGCTACACTCATAGTCTTCCCGAAGGTTTTACCGCAACAAGTGATGCACGTAATTTTGAGTTAGAAAACAATACGATTAAATTTTTATGGGTAAACCTCCCCTATTCACAATCCTTCACATTTACATATACTATTCATGTACCCGAGACATATGAGGGTGACTTTACGGTTGCCGCAAAGTTTGGATACATTATGGATAACAATAGGAGATTTACCGAACTTATTCCACAAAACGTACATGTTATAAACGATCCTTTAGCATTACGCAAATACCGTGCACAAATGCAAGCTCAAACACAAAAAGTTCGTCCTGAAGAAATTACAGCATACCGAACCGTTTCTGTTCAAAACAATGAAGCAATTGTTTCGATTCGAATTAATAAGAAACATTTGCAAGCCATGAGTAAAATTGAAGAGTTATTACCGCAAGGATATTCTTTTTATGCTCTTGAACGACAAAATGCTGCTTTTTCCACACAAAACAACGTAGCTCGTTTTATGTGGATAAAAGCTCCTGAACAAAATATTTTTACGGTATCATATAAAGTAATATCAAATACCGGATATTCTATTAATGACTTATATATAACTGGAGCATTTTCATATTTAGATGACGGAAAAACGCATAGCATTGTCATTCTCGAAAAAGATTTAAATGCAATTGACGAAAGTACCGGGAAATCGGAAAACATAAACTCCTCTCTCGGTTCAAAATACGATACGCATCAAGATGTGTCTTTCGGTGAACAAGAATTAAGCTCTTCTCCAGAAAGGGTCAATGCATCTGAATATTCAAGTGGTTTAGACCCTAATCTCGTTCATGCCGAAACTCAAAAAACGAACATTCAGTCTTCACCAAACAATACAAATCAAAATACTACCATCAACTCACAACCACAATCTCAGAATATTGCCATCGAACAAGATGATGCTATTTATGATGATGATTTAGAAACTGTGTTAGAAAAGAAACAATACAATCAGGAACAAGTTAATTTTTTCACTAACACTAATATAAATTCTCAACCACAGAATTTAACACAAGACAGCCCCGTTCAATTCTATGATAGCAACAAAGAGTCTGTTACAACAGAAAACACGGCAGAAAGAACAATAACTGATGAAACTGAAGAGACCACATCACCTTCAACTGTTCCAACTCAAACTCAAACTCCATCACAAACAAATACATCTCAGCCTACACAGACAAGCGAAACACAAGATAATATTTCTAATCAGACACAAAGAGAATCATATTCGGTTTCTGAAACACTCGACAAAACATCAGCACAAAAAATTCCGACACGAACAGCTCCTGTGCCGGTAAATATAAACGCTATACCGGAACCAAGCACCTATTTTTCATCAACTCCTCAAAATTCAAATATTGAAGATACAACAACAGATATTGATATGATTAGTAAAGAAACTAATCCTTCGTATAGTGAGAATATGGAAAATGAAAATTTATTGGGAAATCCACAAGAATATTCAGATGATTATGACGCACCTCAAAATCAACAATACGCAGAAAACACAACACAAACAAGTCAGAATAATAACATACCTGAAACGACAAACAATCAATCTACCGAACAATCAAACAATATGAACACTTCTGAGCAAGGGGTACCAACAAATGCAATGGCAACCGGTAATGGCACGACAGAGAATCAAACTCAATACAGCCAACACACCGAACCTCAAGTGTCAACCGATGGAAATACTTACGTCTCGGGAACAACGGCACATAAGTCACAACAAAACACACAAACACCATCGGCAAATACAGCAACAAACACGACAAACACATCGGAAAGACAAAACCAACAGGAAAATAATCAGTCTATTATAAAACCGCGAAGTGCGTATGGTACAAGCAATCAAACAGGAACAGGTCAAGAATCTCAAGTTGTGACCAAAGATGCAGTGTTACAAAATCAAGATGTTACGCTCACACAATCGGAATTAGCATTCCAAAGCAATTTAGATATACCCTCTCCTCTTGATGGCACAACAGCAAGTCAGGCGGTACCGACACAGAAAAAAAATACGACAACTATACCAACACCACAGACAATACCGGAAGCACACTCAACAAATGAGCCTCCTCATTTATCTCAAAAAAATATGGATGCTTTACAAGAAATACAAACTGATAGACAAACTATAGATACAGATTTATCTCAAGAAGGTATTACATACAATACAAAAGATGACGAAAAACCGACAGCTCGTCTCAGTAATAAAAATGATATTTCTCAACAAGAGACACATATTACCCGTATTCAAAAACAAAATGGATTACAAGGCGTATACTATCGCGTACAAATATCTGCAAGTAATAGTTTGGTAAATGCACAAAGTTATTTTAAACGATTTAAAATTCAAGACAATATTGTAGTTGAACGAATTTCGGGTTGGTACAAATATTCAATTGAACATCTTACCACCTATCTCAATGCACGAGATCATCGAAATTCTGTTTGGAATGAGACGCCTATTAAAGATGCTTTTGTGGTAGCGTATAATGGAGAAACCAGAATTACCGTTCAAGAAGCTTTAATGCTCACAAACCAACAATGGGCTCAATAAAATAAAGTACCATCGCGGTATACTAATTTGAAAAACGGTACCTATGAGACAGATAACTGTCATATTATTATGTTGTATATATGCTCTTTCCACTCAAGCTCAAAGTGAAGAAGAAGAGAAATCTTCACATCTGTTTTCGCTTATTTTTCAAGAATACGAATCGGCATATTCCTCAGATTTTTTCTTCCCTAAATTTTCTATAGGAACCGGCATTTTATCATTTCACGGCGATGCAAACAATAATTTTTCACGAGATTTCACCAATGGTTTACCGGGATTTCACATTGAATTAGAACAAGAACTTTCCCCCTACTACTCATTAGGTTTTCGTTATATGCGCGGAAAAGTTTATGGCGACAAAACTATTACAAACACCAACATTATATTCAACTTTCAATCTCAGATTTCTGCATATAGCACATTCGTTCAATACAATTTCGGGAAGAACAAACACCTGTACCCTTACCATATGCGAAGTCTCTCTCCTTTTGTGCGTATAGGATTAGAAGTATTGCAAACACCTGAGCCATGGGGTGATTTATATAGCAACAATGATTATTTATACAAATGGACAGACGGTTCGTTCCGAAATATTCCACAAGATCCGACAACTGCATATCAATCAGAAATTTTATTCAGAGATTATGTGTATGAATCATCATACATTCGAGAAAATATTGATAATGTGAGCAATTATTCACCTTTAGTGTTATCTGTTCCTATAGAATTTGGTGCAAATTTCATTCTTTCTCCACAATGTAATTTAAATGTTGGATATCAATATCACATCGCATTTTCAAACAAATTAGACAATATTAGTACTGCCGGAGACAATTACACCGAAAATTCGGAACGAAAAGGAACTGCCATTCCGGACGGAATTTCTTACGCATACGTCAGCCTCACCATTAATATTAACAATAGAAAACAAGATATATATAACGACACGAGTTCTGTCAATAAGTATAACAATTATTGGGATGCTGACAATGATGGTGTTCCCGAAATTATTGATGAATGTCCATTTACTCCGGAAAATGTAGAAACAACTGCCAATGGCTGTCCGGTTGACTCAGACAATGACGCTGTTGGAAATTATATTGATGTAGAAAACAAAACAAATCAATTTTACAATGATAAAGCAGGAAAAGGCTTCAGCAAACAAGACATTATCAACAAAATGTTGGCAGGAGAAACAATTTCGCACGAACAAATCTACCAATACTACCCAGACCTATTGAACGGAGGTACCGTATTTCGACAATTTTACAAAAAAATTCCACATAAATTTAGAGCTATTGACAGCGACAGAAATTTATACATAGATATAGAAGAACTCTTACATGCAATTGACACATTTTTTGATGAAGGTGAAAATGCGGGTATTGGTTCACACTTAACCGTTGAAGATTTATTTGAACTCATTGAGTTCTTCTTTCTTCAATAAGTTTTCAAGATTTTTTATATCCGCACTTTACGCACAGGATTGTAAGAATGGTAAGACATCTTCGATCCTGTGTTTTTTTATCCACGAATGAGATTACTAGTGCAAAGTGATATTTCTTTATCTTCTCAACCCAACCATAGCTCACTGCCTGCAAATGCTGTCAGGACTCCTTTCGTATAAACACTCTGCAGCTAATTTCACAATCCGATTTATAAGTTGCAGCTGCAAAATCTATTATTACCAATGACCAAAAGCACGTCATTCCACACAAAACACAGTGGAGTTTGGGAATCTATATATATGACATAAAAAAATTAACGCTTTATAAACAATTATCTATTCCAGACTCTACAATTTACCTATATATTTCCACTGTTTCCCCTTCACGATATTCCTGCAAAACATATCGCTCACCGACAAACTGTTTTTGTAACATACGAATATCTTCATTTGTATGAAAACCGGGAACTATGGTTGTTCGCAACATATAATCAATACCTGAATTTCGCAAAATGCACAATGATTGCACAATATGATCAACAAGCTGTGAATCTGTACAAGCGGTAATCGCTGCATATGCGTCGGGTTCAAATTTGGTTTTAATATCCATCGCAACATAATCGATTAATTGTGCTGTTATCAATGACTGCAGCATACTTGGATTGGAACCGTTTGTATCAAGTTTTACGGAAAGACCAATCTCTTTCAAAGAAGCAATAAAATCGGGCAAATCAGCATGCAATGTGGGTTCGCCACCGGTAATTACCACACCGTCTAACCAGTTTTTACGAGTAGAAACAAAATCCAGCACATCTTCAGGGGAAATATTTTCGGCTCGATTATACAATTTCGGCAATACTAATGAGGGATTATGACAAAAGCCACAACGGAAATTACAACCGCGGGTAAATATTACCGCAGTTGTTTTTCCTTCCCAATCTATAAAACTTTGTTTTTGTAAACCACCTATTACCATATCTCATTAACTTTCAATACCTTTTCGCCCCTGAACTCCTTGTGTATAATAGTGCTTTACTTCTTTCATTTCAGTTACCAAATCTGCTACATCAAGTAGTTCCTGCGGTGCATAGCGTCCGGTTATTACCAATTCCACCTGTTTGGGCTTACGAGCAATAATGTCGAGAACTTCCTGTACCGAAAAAAGCATATAATGCAAGGCAATATTTAATTCATCGAGAATTACCACATCATATTCTCCACCGGTAATTATCTGTGATACTTCTTCTAAACCTGCTTGTGCAGAATCAATATCATCTTTCGTCGGTTTTTCGTGAATAAAACAGCGGAGACCATATTGCTTTACGGGAACTTCAGGAAATCGTGATTCGAGAGTCTGTATTTCCGAATACTTCATTCCTTTCACAAATTGCCCGATAAACACTTTTTTTCCGGAACCTACGGCACGCATGGTTAATCCCAATGCAGCGGTGGTTTTACCTTTTCCGTTGCCGGTATATATTTGTACGTACCCGTTCATTTTAGTTGTTTTTTGCATATTCAACAGATTCTTCAACATCCGCAGACTCAAATTCTTCATCCGAAACTTTACAAATCTTTCTGTCTTTAAATTCTTGCTGTTTTCCGTTATTCCATTGTCGTACGGGACGCATATATCCGACAATACGGCTGTATACTTCCGTTTCTTCACCACATTTCGGACAGGAATAATATTCGCCCCGAATATATCCGTGAGACGGACAAATGCTGAACGTCGGAGAAATTGTGACATAGGGCAACCGATAATTGTCGGTAATTTTGCGAATCATATTTTTTGCCGACTCTTTAGGCATATTTGCTTCACCGGTAAATAAATGCAAAACCGTTCCCCCGGTATATAAAGTTTGCAATTCATCTTGCAGATTCAGAACCTCAAACATATCATCGGAAAAATCAACCGGAACATGCGATGAGTTGGTATAATACGGTGATGCTCCTCCTTGATATGCATCTTGATTTGCCGTAATAATATCCGGATATTGCACAGTATCGATGCGTGCAAAGCGATATGCCGTACTTTCTGCCGGTGTTGCCTCAAGATTATAAATATTACCCGTTTCTTCCTGAAATTCAGCCAACACATCACGCATAACATTCATTATCCGTATAGCAAACTCCTCACCTTTTGCGTCAGTAATTGGCACCCCGAGAAAATTCAAACAACATTCATTCATCCCGTTAATGCCAATAGTTGAAAAATGATTTTTCCAATACGAAGCATGGCGAGCATAAATATCTCGCAAATAGAATTTAGAATAAGGATACAAGCCTTTTTCCGTATACGTTTCAATAGTTTTTCGCTTAATTTCCAGACTATCCTTTGCAAGAATCATCAAATTGTGCAAACGCTCATATAAATTCTGTTCTGAAGTTGCCTCATAGCCGAGTTTCGGTAAATTTATAGTAACTACCCCAACAGATCCCGTTAATGGATTTGATGCAAACAAACCTCCTCCTCGCTTATTCAACTCACGTTTATCAAGACGCAAACGACAACACATACTCCGCACATCATCTGGTTTCATATCAGAATTCACAAAATTCGAAAAATACGGAATACCATATTTAGCCGTCATTTCCCAAATACCATCATAATCAGGATTATTCCAATCAAAATCAGGGGTAATATTATAAGTAGGAATCGGAAACGAAAACAAACTGCCATTTGCGTCACCCTCAATCATCACTTCAGCAAATGCTTTATTTATCACGCTCAATTCATGTTGAAAATCACCATACACATCGTCATTAATCGTTCCACCCCAGGTAACATGCTCATCTTTCAAAAAATCAGGAATTAATAAATCCATGGTAATGTTTGTAAAGGGGGTTTGAAACCCAACTCGTGTGGGAATATTCACATTAAACATAAATTCCTGCAAAGCTTGTTTTACCTGCTTGTACGAAAGATTATCGTAGCGAACATACGGTGCAAGCAAGGTATCAAAATTAGAAAACGCCTGAGCACCGGCAGCTTCACCTTGCATAGTATAAAAGAAATTCACAATTTGCCCCAGAGCCGTTCGAAAATGCTTTGCCGGTTTACTTTCCGTTTTTCCAAGTACCCCTTTAAACCCATTCAATAACAAATCTTTCAAATCCCAACCAACACAGTATACACTTAAAAAACCCAAATCATGAATATGCAAATATCCCTGTTTATGTTTTGTTGCAATACTTTCCGGATACAACTTCGTTAACCAATACTGCGAAGTCATGCAGGTAGAAATATGCTGATTTAAGCCCTGCAAAGAATACGACGAATTTGCACTTTCTTTCACCCGCCAGTCAGACATAGAAAGATAATCATCCATAACATCAATGTTCGAAAAAAGTTCTTTCGCATGCCGCGATTGAGCACGCAAATTACGATAAAGCAAATAGGTTTTCAACAATTCAAAATCATCATGTGCAAACAAGACTTGCTCAACATAATCCTGAACCATTTCCACGGTAGGCGTTTGGCCATCGCGAGCCGTCATCAGTTTGAGACGAACCTCCTGCGATAATTCCGCAGCCTTTTCGCGATTAGGGTTACCACTCGCACGCATAGCTTTAAAAATTGCGTGTTCAATTTTTTCTTGAGAAAATGCAACAACTTCACCGTTGCGTTTCACGATTTGAGATAAAAAATCACCATTCATTGTACAAAAAATTTTATTATTAAACAAATGGTAACTTGCAGGAAAAGAATAGAATAACACCTATACAAACAGATATGTATTCTTCGCTTTTTCACCCGAAAGCTACATAATAAATAATTGCTAATTGGCAGGTCTTCTGACTTTTCCGATTTTTTCAACCCCTTCCCATTCGTCGAGGACAAACAGTGGTTTTTGGTTGAAACTGCCACAGGCAGCGGAATTACAGCTACGGGGATAGTTCCTGATTTTCACAGGATTCCCTTTTAATCTATATGAACCACATTAGAAATACAAAACTAAAAGAGATTAGGAATAAAATTGATAAAAAAAATTGAGACTTATGAGCAAGTTGTGAACAAATAAGAAATCTGAAAAAAATTATATCAAAACAGATAATTGTAAACAAGCATTATCTCAACACTACCGAATCTTACTGTATAAGTAATTTTTTATGATAAAAACCTTCATCTGAAATAATTTGCAAAGTATACAAACCATGAGACAACATACTTGTAGATATTGATGTTACTCCTAAAATTTCTAATGACATAACTTTTTTACCATCAAGACTAATAAAAAAAACTGTTGCTTCTGAAGATATTCCCTTTATTATTAATTCATCTTCAAATTGCACAACAGTTATACTGTATTGTATATCATCAACACCGGTAATTTCCACAACACTTTCGCCTATTTTCAAAAAGTCTTTCCATACTTCAGCTGCGCCATAATCATCTTTTGTTCCTTCAGGTACAACTACCGCACAACTCTCTGTCGAAACTCCGGTAAACGCTTCGATACTTACCTCTATTAATTCCGGACTTTCTGTATTAAGTACAATAAACGAGAGTGCTGAACAATTTTCAAAAGCACCATCAGAAATTGCCAGGATTGACTCCGGTAAATAAATTTCTTGCAATGTTTCCTTTCCTATAAACGCATTTGACGGCAAACTATGAGCATCAAAACTCATAAATACTTTCAATACCTCTTCTTCAACATCCCCTTCGAAAGCAACAATTGTTGCCTGCGAAATATCTATCACCGCAAGATTCGGCAAACTATCACGCATAAAATAAATATCAAGTGCCTGAATTTCTCCGCTAACAGTAAGTTTTGTAATTGAACTTAAATCATAATCTAAAAGAGTCATTTCAAGTTCTCCCGGTACAGTCGTTACCGACAGACTATCCTGTTGAATTAAAATTTCTTCCGCAGTTACCGTAATATCAAAGAATTGCTCTTCAGATTCACAACCTGCGGAACTCGTGTAAATATACGAAGCAGAAACACTTCCCTCTGCCTCCGGTGTAAATAAAGCTGATGTTTCTGTTATTTCTGCCACTCCTATTCCACTCCACATACCTGTTCCTCCTTCAATAGATGGAATTGCATTAATTGAAATCGTTTGATTCATTGCTATTTCAATGTTTTGTGGGGTAATTTCAACTTCGGGATTATCAACAATACTAATCATTACCGGTAAACCCGCCGACCAACAATTATTAACCATATCATATTCCGCGGCATATACTACTTCACTGCCGGCAGACGCTGTATTCAGAAAAGATGTATACACTAGATTATCATCTGTTAAATCCGCAATACCTGCTCCTGTTTGCCCTACCGGATCATACGTAAACCATGATATTTTACTTCCCGTTGAACCAGAAGCTGCACTCACGTTTGCCGTTATCGGATCAGACGAGCCAATGCAATAATAAAAATCATCACCTTCAGGTGTAAGAGCAGGACACCTAGCAACATCTAAAGTAATTGTTGCCGGGTCACTATAACATATGCCCCCACTGGTTTCATGACCTTCTTTTACAACAAAACTATAATAACCTGTAGGGGTATTTTCATCTATTCCCGTGTCATACACGGTACTATTCTCTAATAAAAGTGTTCCGTCTTCATAAAACCATGAAATAATATTACCGGAAACAGAAGGTTCAACTTCAAGTAATCCGGCAAACGATGAAGTTCCATTTGATAAAATAACAATGGTACGAGGAGATGGTCCGATATCAGGTGCTTCGGGACTTGCATATACCGTAACAAAATCAATCATTTCAACCGTATCAGTACTTAGACCATTGGATATTATAAAACTCACAGAATAGGAACCTTCACCGATAAAAACTTTTGTCGGGTTTTGTTCTGTAGTACTTGTCCCATCACTAAAATTCCATTGCCATGAAATTGGAGAATATAAAGAGGTATCAGTAAAACTTACTTCTACGCTATCGCACCCTCCGGATACAGTATAGAAAAAACCGGCTTCAACATCTTGTGCCAAAAGATTATAACTAAAAAAAACACTGAGAATATAAACGAACAATTTTTTCGATTGAAAACGGGTGTATAGATTTTTCATAAGACAGGTTGTGTTAGATTCTTTCTATATAGACCGAAATAATGATATTTTAGTTGCATATCAGCTATCAGTTTTAAGTACTAATAATATATATAAATTAATCTTTATCTCCTCTGAAAAAGTTGAATTTATTAGTTGAATTTAGGAAACATAAAAACCTAATCCACCGAAATTTCCGTATAGACCGGAAAATGGTCGGACAATAACAAATGGGGAGATTCGTAGCTAAACGCCTTCCAATTGTTAGGATACAAGACATAATCGAGACGAATTGAAGAAAGTTTCCAATTGAGCGTCCCCCCAATTCCGGAACCAGCTGAAAGAAAGGCATCAGAAAAATTAGCTGCTTTTTGAACAGTACGATAAGTATGCGAATACGGAGGGGTATTGAAATCTCCGGTCACAACGACTTTATACGGAGACTTTGCAATAAATTGAACTAACTCTTCAGCTTGATGAGCACGTAAATATATTGCATGCGAAAAATTATCAAATAAGGAACGGTACTCCTCAGGTTGTTCTATATGATAAAAAGACATTTGATTTATCGTTTCAATCTGATCGGGAGAAAAGCGATATGACTCAAAATGTACATTACATATTCGAATAGTATCATTTCCTTTTTTTATATCAGCCCACAAACAGGAATTACCTGTTTTTTGAAATTGCAAAACATCATGGCGGATAATTGGAAAACGAGAACAAATAACATTTCCGTAAAAATATCTACCGGGTATTGCATGAAATTGATATGCCGCTATATTTGTAATATCGGCATGTTTCTTTAAACTGTCAATAACCACAAAAGCTTCGCGAATATCATGATGAAATTCTTGAAAACATAAGACATCAGCTTGTTTTTCGTACAAATATTCACACACTCCCTGTTGAATATCTTTTCGCTGACGCCAACCCAACCAATTAAAAGCTTGAACATTATATGTCACAACAGACAATGTGTTTTCTGAACTCGGTTCAACAGATTTATTAAAAGCAAGTACATCTAAATGCGTTGACATACCAAATACTATACTAATAAGCGGAATAAACACATACTTTTTTATATCCGAAAACAACCAATATATGACGCTCACAAGAGCAAGACTCATATATATTGGATAACCCAAGGCCCAAATTTCAAAAAATGAAAGTTCTCGCGGATCAATATAATATGTAAGATATGTAATAAACAAAGCTACACTAACACAAATTGTGAGAATAAGAATAATAAATCGAAATACACGTCCCATACTATTTTCTATTGCTCGAAGAAAAAAGAATTTCTTTTTCCCGCTTGGTTAAACTTTCATAGCCTGTTTTTGCAACTTTATCGAGAATAACATCAATTTCTGCCTGAGAATAATTCTCTGTTTTTTTGGAAGAAAATGAATTTGCTTCTTCATATTGCACATATGTCTCCTTCCCTTTTTTCTCCTGCTTATTTCTGTACGAAACATGCATATTTGATTGTTTTTTAGGTTTAAACCTGACAGCAATCGTATCGAGCAGATTCATAAACCATTTTGAAATATCGGTACCTTTTTTCAATTTATATGCCCATAAAAAACCAAATGCTGCACCGCCAAGATGAGCAAAACGTCCACCTGCATTACCATCGGGGAGAAACAAAATATCAATAGCAACAGCAATTATAACAATATATTTAAGTGATGTTTCACCCACAAAAATCAATCGTATGCGATAATCCGGCACATACGTACCTATTGCCACCGTTATAGCCATTACAGCTCCCGAAGCACCAAGCATGGGAATGGCATTTCCTTGATCGACATATTGTGATAGAGCCGGCAAAAAATTAAACGCAAGCAAAGCAAGAACAGCTCCTGCGAAACCACCCAGTAAATAAATTGCAAGTAAGCGTTTACCATTCAATAAATCAATAAAAATCCGCCCCATCCAATAGAGCCATAGCATATTAAAAAGAATATGTAAAAAACCTTCGTGCGTAAACATATACGTCAACATGGTCCAAGGTTTATACAACAAAAACGAAGGATTCAAATAGGTTTGAAGATTGTCGATAAAAACAGCATAAACACCCGAAGATGGAGAACCGGTAAACATCCATGCAAGCAAATTCAATATTCGCAAAAAAACAAATACGCCTACATTTACATATATAATACGTGTTAAATTATTTCCTCTTTTAAATTCCTGTTGAATATGTTCCCACACTTTCATATATTCGTTCCTTTCTTTTTCCAATAATAAATCAATAAAAATCCAAACAGCATCCCTCCAAGATGAGCATAATGTGCAACATTATCACCCGGATTATTTTGTATTCCCATATACAATTCGAACAAACCGTACAGCATTACAAAATATTTTGCTTTTACAGGTATTGCAAAATAAATATAGATATACGAATCGGGGAAAAGCATACCAAATGCAAGTAGAAGTCCAAACACGGCTCCCGAAGCACCAACGGTTGGTGCATTCATAATTGCATTATATTTCGCCATTAAAGAATCAGTATAATTCATACTTTGACTCATAACCTCTGCCCCTTGTGTTTTAATAATCTGAACTTGCTCGGTCGACAATACTTCGTTAATATCCATTAACTGAATATGCTGGAATACCACTTGCAAAACTCCCGCACCAATACCCGTAACGAGATAATACAACAAGAATTTTTGCGGTCCCCATACATGTTCTATAGCACTGCCAAACATCCACAAAGCAAACATATTAAAAAAGATATGCGACAAACTACCGTGCATAAACATATACGTAACAAACTGAAGCGGTTTGAAATTTTCAGAACCCACATAATGCAAGCCCAAAATATTCGTTAAATCCACTTTCATTGTATACTGCAAAATTGCCGTTAAAACAAACATTGCTATATTGAGAAGCAATAAATTTTTAACAATGGGGGGTAATATTGAAAAACCCGATGGTCTGTGATAACTCATAACTACTTAAATTTTTGTAAAATCTCATCATACTCTAACAAAATAACAGCCACTTTTCCGTCGGCTGACAAACTGTGAGATTGACACTGAAAAAGTTGGGCAATAAACGCCTGCATTTCGTCTTGCTGCATCGTCACATTCCGAAATAAAGAGGTAGATTTCGCTAAGGAAACTGCGATATTTTCACGTATTTTTTCTTTTGCATTTATTTGATTTTCAGTATACATACGAACAAACTCTGCCAAAACCTGTTCCGTCTCCGAAATATCAACATTTGCCGGACAGCCATTTACCACAAAACAATTTTTACCAAAAATTTCAATGTCAAAACCAAAAGACTGCAATTCTGGCAAAATGTCAGAAATTGTGTCAAAATCCGAAGAATCCAGTTCTATTTTCACCGGCATAAGAATTTTCTGACAGGGAGCCGATTCCTGCTGTGCCGAACTGAGCAATTTTTCAAGAACAATTCGACTGTGAGCTCGTTTAATATCAATAATCAACAAGCCTGTTTTTCCCTGCGTAACAATATATTTTTTTGCTACCTGCAAACATGAAGTTTGTTGTATGTGTGAAGTTTCCGATTGCGAATTAATCGCAGACTCATATGTTTGTTGCGGAATATCCGGTTCCGGAGACCGTTCAAAATCCTCAAACAACTGCTCCCAATTTCGGAAGTTTGGATCTTCTTTTTCGAACGAAGAATTTGCAAAAGGATTATACCCCGGATTAACTTTTATACTCGGCACTTTCACCTCATGAGAACTTGGTTTCACAAACATATCGTCATAATTTGTATCATCGGAGAAATCGAGAGACGGCACAATATTACTTTTTCCTAAAGAATATTTCACAGCCGATTCAATAATAGATGAAATATTATATTCCTCCACAAACTTTATTTCCGTTTTTGTCGGATGAATATTCACATCAATTTTTTCCGGATCGACCTCAATAAAAATAAAAAAAGGTGGATATTCCTGTGGAGAAATGAGCGAACCATAGGCTTTCACAACCGTACGCTGAAACGAACGATGTTTGAAAAAGCGATTATTAACAAAAAAATACTGATTAAAATTCTGTTTTTTTGCATTTTCCGGCGTGCCTATAAAACCGAACACCTTACAAATAGACGTTTCAGATTCCACACGCAACAATGATTTCTCGAAGCGTTTTCCAAACACATTTACAATCCGCTGTTTTACATTTGATTTAGGAAACTTGGCATATAAATCACCATCTTTATACACCGTAAAAGATATATCGCAATGAGCAAGAGCCGTATGATATATTTCGGTAATAATATATTTCAATTCCGTTTCATTCTTCTTCAGAAACTTTCGGCGAGCCGGAATATTATAAAATAAATTTTTCACCTGAATCGACGTTCCTCTCTGAAACTGAACAGGTTCTTGCGTCTCAACCACACTCCCTTTCACCACAATTTTAGTTCCTACCGGATCATCCTCACGCTTCGTTTTCATTTCCACATGAGCAACCGCAGCAATAGATGCGAGAGCTTCGCCACGAAAACCCATAGAGCGAATTTTAAAAATATCGGCAGCAGAGCGAATTTTGGAGGTCGCGTGCCGTTCAAAAGACATACGTGCATCAGTATCGGACATACCCACACCATTGTCCATTATTTGAATAGATGTTCGACCAGCATCACCAATAGAAATAGTTATTTCCGTAGCCCCTGCATCGATAGCATTTTCAACCAACTCCTTCACAACAGAGGCAGGACGTTGAACCACCTCGCCCGCAGCTATCTGATTTGCAACAGAATCCGGTAATAATTGTATAATGTCAGTCATGAATTTTTCCTTATAAATGTGTGTAAAAAATGTACGCAAAATACAGTAAGATAATAAAAATAAGTATTATACGCACATTCTGCCGATGAACTATACGAGATTTTTGCTCTTTATGAACACGAAATTGTCCGCGGATATTTGGAACATATTTCACATTATCAATATCTTCGCCACGTTCCTTTCGCATATCTTGAATAACACGTTTTCTATGAGCTTCTTTTTTTTCAGCTTGTGCGTCATAATACACAGGATTATATTCAAAACTTCGTGGTTTTCGTGGATTAAAAAAATTTCCGAGCAATCCCATATTTATTTTTTTTACGTATTTTTATACCTGCGTTAATACATGGACAAAGATACAATTTATACAAAAGTAACGAAAAGAATTGCTTTTATTATACATTTTTTTTATGAGCAACTCGCATAATTATTTTTTGTTTCCCTTTTCGATAAAACAGAACCATATAAACTGCGAACAGAAGAATTATTATCAGAACCGAATCTATTCGCATTGCGTATTGTAAACCAAATGAATCTTTCCATAAGCCATTCAGAAAGTTCCCCACACTCATTCCTACACCCAAAAAAGTATACATAAGCGTCTGTCCCGTAGAGTTTTGAGATTGCGGCACAATATAATTTGTGTATTCAATAACCGACACAATAAACAAGCCCAATGTAATTCCATGCAATGCACCAATGCTGATTGCCACCAATGGGTCGGTTGTAAAGCCATACAACATCAACCGAACAGAAGCAACAACCATGGTAGCAAACAAGACTCGGCGAATACCAAATTTATTGATAATATGCGTACTAAAAAACATAAAAGGCAACTCACATAATGCTTGCACCGCAAAAGCATATCCAATTTGTGTATTTGAAGCACCAATTTCTTTATAATATAAATTAATAAAATTCAGTGTTGGTGAATTCAGAATATAAAACAGCATAATTATAAGAAAAAAATAAAAAAGCTGTTTCTGTTCAAATAAAAGATTCTTTAATGTTTTAAACGAGGGAGCTTGTGTACTCCGAATTTCTCTTTTTTTATTGACATAGAAAAAGGTAACCAACCAAGTGCACAATAAAAAGAAAGAAGCCACCACAAAAATTATTGATAAAGACGTGGATTCTATTAAATACCCGGTAAGAAGCGAAGAAAAAGCCCAACCAACCGAAGCCCACAAACGCATTTGACCGTAAGAAGTATTAATATATTTTTCCTTCGATTTATTTATTGCAAAGGCATCTATAAGTGCTCCCACCGGATTGTGCAAAGCACTAAACAGAATCATAAACAGAAAATAATACCAAAACGAACCATTCAGTATAAAACCGTAAAGCAAAACAACAGATATTCCAATTAACACAAGAAACACCTTTCGCTTTCCGTACCGATCAGAAACCATACCCCACAGAGGGAGAAATATAATATTATTGATTTGCTGAACAGCTGCAATGAGACCGATTTGCGTACCGGTCAATGCTCTGTCGTCTTCGAGAAACACATAAAAATATGAAGACCAGGCTGCAATAGCAGAATACAGAAAAAAATACAACAATTTTATAACCCACACAGAATTTCGTACATATTGCCGAAGTGTAAACATATAATTATTTATTTAGGATATTTTTTGCAAAAATACAGTAAAAGAAACTATTTTACCTTAATAATTCAGGTATTATTGTAATGATAACAATAACTGTAATTCACGATGTGTAGTCGAAAAAATTACAATCTGATTACAAGAAAAAATAATGGGCCCAAAAAAAATACCTTTGATATTCGCATTCAGTTTTTATATTATTCGTTTTCCAATCGCATTTCTAAAATATTTCAGATATTTGTATTTAATTATTAAGAACAATGAAAACTCAATACTCTCTCATATTTTTTATATTTCTACTGTGTGCATCGTGCAATTACAAAGAGCAGAAGCACCCAAACTATACCTATGACGAAAATGGGTACTATTACCAACTCCTCTCCTTCCGTGAACAAGGGCGGAAGGTTCAGGCATTTAATTATGTACAAGCAGATATTTATTTTTTTAATCAATCGGGAGACTCCATTATTGCTTCAGAACAATTTGAAATACAAATTAAACCACGCTATTCTGCATGCTTGCCCGATATGCTATTGCATGCTCAAAAAGGAGACAGCATCTCATTTATAAGCCCAAACTCAGCATGTATACGTAGTGTACTCGTTCCCGAATTTTCTGAAATGCTTGCAAAAGAAGAAAACTTACCGTTCACTATTACCGTTCATTCCGTATTAAGTGAACAAGAATATCAAACCAAACAAGAACAATATCGTCTTTGGCTCGAAAACAAACAAGAATTTGAGCACAACACCATTAAAGATTATATTGCAAACCATCGCTATTCATTTACAGACACAAACGGTATATTCAAATACACTATTCACCAAAGCTTGGGCGAACAACCACAGGAAAACGACCTTATAACAATCAGTTACCAGGGAAGTTTGTTGGGGGGTGAAATTATCAATCACTTTACCATGATGGAATATGTGTATGGCACCGAATGGCAAGTTGTTGAAGGAATAGACCGTGCTTTGCAAACAATGCGAGAAGGCGAACGAGCACTGATAATTGTTCCGAGTGAATATGCTTGGGGAAGAAACGGATCGACCAATAACCTCATAAAACCATTCACTACTATTGTGTTTGATTTAGAATTAGTATCTATTGAAAAAGAAGAAGATATGCAAAAGAATACGATTTATTAAAAACTATTTTATAAATTTGCAGTCATTAAAATTCAGAGACAAACAAGCAAAAGATAGATTTACTACATGAAATTACGAACTGCTGATATCAAAGGAATACAAGAAATTATTGAACAATATCAAGTTTTTGCTATAACCACACACACAAATCCTGACGGAGATGCGGTTGGTTCGACGATTGCTTTAGCAAGTATATTGCAACAATTAGACAAAGATGTTCAAGTAATTATGCCCAACGACTGTCCGATTTTTCTGAAATGGATACGCGGTTATGAGAACATTTTATTATTTGATAAACACAATAAACAAGCAAAAGAATTTCTGAACAAAGCTGATGTGATTTTTTGTCTCGACTACAACAATCCCAGCCGTTTAGAAACTATGGGTGACATTATTATTAAAAATAACAAACCACTTATCCTTATTGACCACCACCCCGAGCCAATTTGCGATGCGACACACATGATTTCTGAAACAAAAGCATGTTCGACTGCAGAACTTGTATATCGAACACTAACCCATTTAGGTTACGAACATCTCATTACACAAGATATTGCATCGGCATTATATACCGGAATCATAACCGATACCGGAGGCTTAATTCACAATTCAGGCAATCCCGAATTATACGAGATTGTTGCAAAACTAATGCGGTACGACATTGACAAAGATTTCATTCACGATCAAATATTCAATGTATATTCATATGAACGAATGAAATTAATGGGATTAGTTTTGAAAGACAATTTTGAATTCTTCCCCGAATATAATGCAGCTTTCATGTATATTTCTATTGAAAATCAAAAAGCACATAACTTTCAACTCGGCGATTCAGAAGGACTTGTAAACCTTCCTTTAGCCGTAAAAGACATTACCTTGTGTGCCTTGTTTACCGAATATCCCAACAAGATGATAAAAATATCGTTTCGTTCAAAAAGAGACTTCCCTGCAAATCAATTTTCAGCCGACTTTTTCAACGGTGGAGGTCATTTGAATGCAGCTGGTGGTCGCATTGAATCATCGCTCCCTGAAGCTATTTCTGTTTTTAAAAAAGGCTTAGAAACATATAAAACACTTCTTAATAATTCATAATCATCTATATCGGCAATGGATAGTAATTTTTTGTACCGCACAGAAATATTATTAGGTCAGAATTGTGTACACTATATTCAATCACACAAAGTAATAATTTTTGGCATTGGTGGTGTTGGCAGTTGGTGTGCCGAAAGCCTTGTTCGTTCTGGAATTCAACACATTACGCTTGTAGATTACGACACAGTTTGCCCAACCAACATCAACAGACAAGCTCATGCAACACACTCTACTGTTGGACAATCAAAAACCGATGTAATGCGTCGACGCTTACTCGATATAAATCCCGAAGCTCATATTGATGTAATTTCACGGGAATATTCTTCCGACACATCTCATGAATTTTCATTAGGTTCATACGACATAATCGTTGATGCTATTGATTCCTTTTACAATAAAATGCATCTCATTCAACAGGCAACACAAACCAAGGCATTTTTCATTTCATCAATGGGTGCTGCACGCAAGCTTAATCCACAAGACATTCGAGTGGGTGATTTTTGGGATATTAACTATTGTTTTTTAGCTCGAAAATTACGCAAGAAATTACGCAAACAACCAAAGCTACACCGCTCCTTTCCCTGTGTGTACAGTGTCGAACAATATGAATCGGGAAATGAATTAATTGAAGAATCCGGAACTCAAAAGCGAGTTAATGGTTCAATTGCACACATTACCGCCTTATTTGGTTTCTTTATGGCAGGAAAAATTATGAACCATCTATCTTCTACACAAAATTCTAAAACACTCTGACTCTGAAAAAGAAATTCTTCTACAGTATTATTTCCAGCTTACCTTTTTATCGCTTCGTCACTCAAAACCTTACCGTCTTCTATCGTTACAATTCGCCGTGCTTTATCTATAACTCGCTTATCATGTGTAGAAAAAATAAATGTCACATCCTCTTTCTTGTTTAAATTGTGCATTATATCAAGCAAATTCTCTGTTGATGCAGTATCAAGATTTGCGGTAGGTTCGTCTGCTAACACAAATTGTGGTTTAGAGGCAAGTGCACGTGCTACCGCAACTCGCTGCTGTTGCCCACCCGATAATTTTGCGGGACGAGTACCTGCCCGGTCTTGTAAACCCACAGCTTCAAGCAATTCCATCGCTCGTTCGGTGCATTCTTTTTGCGGTCTTTTTTGCAATTGCATAATAAACTCAACATTTTCACGAGCTGTGAGAACGGGTATCAAGTTATAGGCCTGAAATACAAAGCCAATATTATGTAAGCGAAAATCTATCATTTCCGAAGGCGACAAGGAGCGAATATTCGTGTCATTTATGATAATGTCACCTTCTGTAGGGGAATCTAAACCACCTATCATGTTCAAAAATGTCGTTTTTCCCGAACCCGAAGGACCGACCACGGCAGAAAACTCGCCTTGTGCAAATTCTAAATCTATGCCCTGAATAGCTTTTACAGGAACTGCTGCTTCAAAAGTTTTATGTAAATTATGTACTTGTATAATACTCATAGCTCATTAATTTTTGAATTACACATCCGAACGAATTGCATCTGCCGGATTATATTTTATTGCTTTATATGCCGGGTAAAGTGCTGCTAATATGCCGGTTATAATTGTCAACACACTTACTTGAACAAAAAACAGCACATCGAGTTGCGGATACAAAACAGGTGCGTATCCTACTGACTCGAGACCTTGTGCCAAGGATGAAATATCGATACCAGACGCTGTTGCCTGAATCAGATAATACCCTCCCACCATTCCTATAGCAGCTCCAATAAGGCACAACAATACAGTTTCAAACATTATCATGCTATACACTCGTTTTTTATTCATACCAATTGCCATTAACATACCAATTTCTTTAACCCGCTCAAGCACAACCATAAGCATGGTATTGACAATACCAAAGCCCAGTGCTCCAAGAATAATAATAATGAATATAATACCATACATATTCATCAAATCTGCTTGCATACCGGCATCAGGTTTTAGTTCTTTCCACGAACGAATTTCCAGATTGGGATATAACGACTGTAATTGTGACATAACGTTTGGCACATTCTCGGTATCATTCAACACTAATTGTATTTCATGAGTTTTATCTGTCTCTATATGCAAAAGCGATCGTAGATCCGAATCGAGCATAAAAATATTTCGGGCATCAAACATAGAATTTGATGTTTTATACACCCCCGCAATTTTACAAATACCGTTCTGCACCTCTTTATCTTTTGAAAGAATTGAATATGAAATTTTTTTACCTGTTTTAAAAAATAAAGCAGCATTCAGAAAATCTGTTTTATATCTCTCAAGCAGCTCTGATGAAAGCGTAGATTTCACATACTGCAAAAAATCCGTTTTACTCCGATATATCTTAGTTGACTGCAACTTACCTGTTACAGAATCAGGTATATGTGCACATGTTACAAAAAAAGATGAATCTATGCGATAATAATCCAGCAACAGGTTTTCCGCAATTTCTTTGCTCAACAACACCGGCATATACATATCCTCTTCGAAATATGTTCCGGTACTATTCCACAAGCAGGTATAAATATCAGAAATTTCTTTTTCACGTTCAGGATGTATTCCGGTTACAAGAGCACCACTCCCGGTATATCCGGTAGATAACTGAATATGAGAAACCGTATGAGCTGCAACCGATTTCACCTGCGTTATTTGTTGAATTTCAGCACGTTTATCAGAGACATTCGAAACAGTATACTGAGTTTCATAATTAGTAACAAAACGAGGATTATGCATTTGAATATGCCCCACCTCTTTATGAATAGCATCATCTACACGCCCCTGAATCATGCCCAAAATAATTGCGACACAATACGTCCCGGAAAGAATTCCTACCGCAATTGCACCAATTACAATAGAACTTCGTAATTTATTTCGCCATATATTTTTCCATGAAATACGTACAATATTCATTATCTCATATATTAATTTCTAATTGCCTGAATTACCTCTAATTTTCGAATCGTACCAAGCGTATATAATGCTGAAACAAAAAACAAAACCAATACAATCAAGCCATGATCAACAAACAAAGACATATCAAAAGATACCGGCAAAATTGGTTCAAAGCCATAATTTTTCATCATCTGAGCCAGTTCTCCGCTAAAACGCACCGGATTGTAATAAAAATACAACAACACCGGGAGAGCAGAAATACAGCCGCCAACAACACCAATTAAACCCATATACACCATTTCAACACAAAAGCGATACATTAACCGTGTTTTCCGCATTCCCAAAGCAACAATAATTCCAAATTCACGCTTTCGTTCTGCAGTCATCATTACAACAGTTCCGAAAATACCAAAACCAATAATCAGATATAAAATAAAAATCATAACATAGCCACCGGCACGGTCTGTTTCTATTTGCTGCACCAACTCTATATTCATTTCCTGCCACGACATCACTTCATACACATCCATATCTAGCGTGTCTTGCAAATACTGCTGTATTCTATTCAAATGCTCTTTATCAGACAATATTAATGAAATAGATGTTACCCTGTTTTGCGCAAGAAAAAAGTTTTGTGCAAGTTGTAAAGGCATATAAATCACCTGAGAATTCATCTCCGGATCAGGATACGAAATTATACCTTGTACCGGATACACCCCATTGGTACTATAGCCGTACATACCTTGACTTATAAGCACAATACTATCTTTTACCATACGCAAGGAAATAAGCGTATCGGTACCGTTTTTAGTTTCCGAAAACGTAGTATCTCGCCGTACAATAGTGAGATACTCCGCCAGTCCTTCACTAACCAAAACAGCTGTATCGGACGCAGACACAAACGAACCAAAAATAACATTGTTTGAAATATTCGATTGCATATCATCTTGTTCGGGATTAACGCCCATTACGAGAGCAGCTTTGGTAAGATATTCAGACGAAGCAAAGGTAAATGAATGCAAGCGAGGAATTATCTTTTCCACTTCGGGAATAGCCTCAATCACAGAAAGTAAGGAATCATTCATCACGAACGAATGCTCCAAAATTTGCTCATCCCAATACCCATTCGCATGAATCTGCACATGTCCGGAAAAAGAATGCACATAATTATATATAGCACGGTCGTATGTCCCCTCTTGAAAGGCACGCATAATTAACGCAAAAAACAAAGCAGACGACACACTTGCAATTGTAATAAGTGTTCGGCGTTTGTTTCGCCACATATTTCTCCAAGAAAGGGTAAACACATTCATATAATAACTATTATCGTAGTTTTTTCATATTTTGCTGAGAGAAAAAATCTGTTTGTAACGAGACATCAAAATCCACTTCCAGAAACTCCAAAATTGTTTTATGCTCCGGTTCATCTGCCGGTATCACCACCAATTTTGCAGGGAATTCCCGTCCATCCATCATGGTAATGTTTGAAGCACGTTCGGTATGCACCAGATACATATCCTCATCATAGTATTCTATTTTCAATGATAAATACCCCTCTTTACTCACCCACAAAAGAATTTTACCCCACATTACCTGTGCATTTTCATGAGGTATTAACTCAATTTTCCAACACTCCCTGCCGGCAATTGTTTCGGTATCGACAATACTATGCGAATAATCATCAACCAAAGACGATTGACGCAACAAATCATCATTTGAAATATCTGACCCCATCCATCCTTGCGACATCATTGACGGTGGCATTTTCACCATCCTATTAATTGAAGGTAACCAGTTCCATAATTCGGTTCCGCGTTTCAAAAACACCTGTCCTTTTTCTTTTTCCGGAGACAAAATCAAAATCATCGAATACTCATCGCCCAAACTCCAGCTTTTCATAGTAAGTGTTCGCGACCACTGAGGACGTTCGATGGTCATTTTCATTTTCATAATACTCGATGTGCCCCAATATGCTTTGTTTGCTTTCTCCACAATTTCTGTTGCCTGCTGAGCCGTTGCAACACTATATATGAAACATAAAAAAAGTACAAAAAAGACTTTTTTCATTATGTTTTGTTGTATGCTTACTTGAAAATTAAAAAACATATTGATTCGATTTTCATTAAATTATTATTCTATTCAAATATAAAACATATAATACAGAAAAAAAAATCATCCTAATTTCTGGTCATTATTATAGTAAAATCTACTCACATTTCACTTAACGTAAAAAATACTGCAAGCATAAAAAACTAACTATATGCTATTTAGAATGATTCAAAAATAAAAACAAGAAAATTAACCTTGATTTTACCATTTTTTTACATCAAAAAATGATAATACATTTGTTTAGAAAAAACGCACAAAAACAATAATATAATACTCTCATTATGAATGTTTTTATAAATTCTTTTCATATAAAATCAACACATACAACAAGCTCATTAATACAGAGAATAAGCATAATAGTACTTTTCTTTATGTATCTTTCTGCATCGGCAAGAGCTCAAGAGCCGGGCATAATTTTTTCTGAATACAGTGGCGTAAAAAATGCCCCATTTAGCCTTACTCTATCAACAGCAAATTCGGATAGAGATATCTACTACACAACCAACGGAACCCAACCGAACCAACAATCAACACAATATACTCAACCAATACAAATATCACAAACAACAATGGTGTCGGCAGTTTCATATCTAAATGGTACGCCTGATGAATATGTATCAAGAGTAGGTTTTATATTCCCTTCCCAAGATATACAAAATTTCACATCAGACGTACCCATTTTATTAGTTGAAAATTTCGGACAAGGTGCAATACCGGCACCAACCGGCGACGTTTTTTCCGGTGGTGGCGACTTGGTTCCAAAACAATTTGTTGTAGCTGCATTATACGAGCCCGAAAATGGACGTACAAGTTTGCAATCTACTCCCACTATATCAACAAATGGTGGCATAAAAGTTCGAGGGTCATCATCAGCATCTTTCGATAAAAAATCATATGGTTTTGATTCATGGAATACCTTTTCGGAAGAAACAGCCATTAAACCACTTGGTATGGCAAAAGATGCGGATTGGGTGCTCTTCGGCTCACAAGAACAAGATCCGACATATATCCGTTCTGTTTGGCTGTATGAATTAAGCAGGCAAATCGGTCAATATGCTCCCGCAACACGAACTATTGAACTGTTTTTAAATAGTAATGGCGGATCAATTTCTCAAGATAATTTTCTCGGCATATACTTTTTTATGGGAAAAATCGGCAGAGGAGATGACCAAATAGATATTGAAAAACTGGAAGATACCATTCAAATTACCGACCCGGAAATATCGGGTGGGTATATTTTGAAAGTAGACAGATTAGATGCAGAAGCTACCGGTTTTGAATGTATACATAATTCCGTAACCGAATTTTTCGGTACAGAAATGCGTACAAGTGTAACAAACTACTATTACCCCAAAGAACGAAATATACCCGACCATCAAAAACCATGGATTCGCGACTATGTTTACGAATTTGAAAATGCACTTCAACAAATACCAAACAATCGGAATTATACCAATTATTTTGATATTGATGCTTCTGTTACACATTGGATTCTGAAAGCAATGCCAAAAGATGCTGACGCATTTGCTTTAAGCGAATTTATGAATAAAGATCGAGATGGAACAATTCATATGGGACCGATATGGGATTTAGACCGTTCTTCCGGTTCGGTAGATGATCGTACAACAGCATATGACAACTGGTGTGACGGATTATTAGCCGACTATTTTAATTATGGTTGGTACAGCTATTTACATCAAGACTCTGAATATATGCAGGCTCTGAAAGATAAATGGTTTGTGCTTCGTCAGGAAGAATTGTCTGAAGAAAATACAGACCGCATAATTGATAGTTTAGCCTCAGATATGAGTGAAGCAATGACACGGGATGTTCAATTATGGCAAATTACTCGTTTCGACGGGACATTTCAGGGTGAAATTAACCATTTAAAAACCTGGATTAAAAATCGATGTAACTGGATAGATTCCCAATGGGAACGTCCACCTGATTTTTATAATAACAATATTCTACTCGAAGGAAACACCTTCTCTATTAATGCAGGCTTTTCACTGAGCATGCAAAACAACACCAATTTGCAAGGAACTATTTATTACACAACCGACGGTTCAGACCCTCGTATGGAGGGCGGAAATGTAAATCCGGCAGCAACAACATACACTTCTCCTCTTTCACTGTCGGGAGTTACAAAAATAAAAGCCCGTATATATAATAACAATACCTGGAGTTCTATTAGACAAGGAACATTCTACATACAACAAGATTTATCGAAACTCAAAATCACCGAAATTCATTATCACCCTGATGATTTCAATGGAATAGACGGCAATTTATTTGAATTTATAGAACTGAAAAATACCGGAAATACCACCTTATATTTAGGAGACATTCATTTTTCCGACGGTATAGAATTTACTTTTCCGATTAGCGAAACAATACCCCCCGGTGAATTTGTAGTTTTAGCCTCCGATCCTACATCATTTGAATTATTTTACGGTTTTTCACCTGATTTTATATTCGATAAAAATCTTTCTAATGGCGGTGAAAAAGTTACCCTATCAACACCTTCGGGTACTACGATAACAGAAGTTGAATACGATGACGAAGCTCCCTGGCCAATAACAGCTGACGGTGATGGATTCTCGCTTGTTTCGGTTAGTGTGAATCCTATTGGTAATCAAAATGACTATTCAAAATGGCGAGCATCGGGCCTTTATGGCGGCTCACCGGGTGAAGATGATAATATCGTAGAATCTGACCCTGTTGTAATTTCCGAAGTTATTTCAAACGCACAAGCACCTAATACAAATGCAATAGAATTGTATAATCCTAACGATAATTCGGTAGATATTGGCGGATGGTTACTTTGCAACAATGCATCTTTAGACAATGCATGGACTATTCCTGCCAATACCACAATTCCTGCTCATGGATATATTACGTTTCACGAAGGACATTACGAAGGCTCTGCAATTCAATATTCAAATCAAGAATTCGGACAAGATTTCACTTTAAATTACGCCGGTGATGATGTTTTTATTTTCGCAGCACAAAACAGTACCGCTACCGGTTATTCTCACGGATACACATTCGAACCTGCTCTCATCAATATGAGTTACGGAGCATACGAAAACAGTCTAAACGAAACACATATTGTTGCATTAGAATCATTCTCAGAAGATGCAGAAAACACTCCCCCACTTATCGGACCTGTTGTGATTTCTGAAATAATGTATAATCCGGGGACTGACCCCAATTACCCGCAAGGAACAGAATTTATGACCATTACAAACATTTCAGACAATACAGTCAATCTCTATAATGAAAATTATCCGAATCAAACATGGAAAATTAACGGTTTACGATTCACTTTCCCCGAAAATTGTTCAATTGCTCCATCAGAAGTAATATATCTGAAAAACAATGATATTTCCGAATCTGAATTCAGAGGACGCTATGAATTAAATGCTACGACACAATTATTCGTATACGACGGTGCTCTTGATAATAGTGGCGAAACAATTACTATTCAGTATCCGTTAAAACCAATACAAGAAAATGGAATAACAACAATTCCATATGCAACAGTTGATCGAGTACAATTTGACTCCGAAACTCCATGGCCGCATGCAAATGGTAATGGCATGAAACTGCAACGCATATCGCTCGAAAAATACGGGAACGACCCTGTAAACTGGGAAGCTGTTGACGGAAGAGGAACATTACCCGACACCTATTATTTAACCGTAGAAAACGGTACAGGATCGGAACAAATATACGAATTCAGCACTGTTGCCATTGAAGCTTCAAACCCGCCGCAAGGAAAAGTTTTTTACCGATGGACCGGAGCTAATGAGGAATTATTTGCAAACATGTATGCTAAAAGCACCATGTTTTCTATGCCAAGTAATGATGTTACCCTTATTCCCGAATACATTGATATGGTTGAAGAACAAATTATTAGTTCCGGAGATATATGGAAATACCACAATCTGGGTCAGAATTTAGGAGAAGATTGGCGAACTAATTCATACAACGACAATACATGGTCTTCCGGCTCAACAATGCTTGGAACAGATGATTTTGTTACCACAACAATAGACATCGGACCACAAAATAACAGATACCCGACTCTGTATTTTCGCAAAACAATAAACATAGCCAATGCAGCAACAATTAATGAAGCAACACTTCAACTGAGATATGATGATGGTGCTGTCGTTTATATTAACGGCGTTGAAGCTCTTACCATAAATGTTCCGGAAAATCACACATACGATTCATGGGCAACAAACAATCATGAGGGGCAAAATTGGGAACAATTTCAACTAAACACCTCTCTGTTTGCCGACGGAGAAAATATAATAGCAGTTGAAGTTCATAATCAAAATGTGGCAAGTTCCGATTTAGTTTTTGACCTTGAACTCGGTATAACAAAAGGTCTTGTTCCTGACCCGACAGAAAAACAATACATTATGCTCAATCAAGGATGGAATCTTATTTCAATAGGTGTGAAACCCGATGAAACTAACATATCAGTACTTTTCCCCAATGCAACCCTCATCAAAAATGGAGAAGGTTTTTATAAATCAGATAATCCGCAAGAACTCAACTCACTTTCTACCGTTTCGGTTGGCGATGTTTTTCTGATAAACAATAGTCAAACAGAACAAATTGAAATTATAGGCACCAAACATACCGCCTCATACCAATACTTACTAAAACCGGGATGGAACTTTATCGGCGTTCCGCGAACTGCAAATTACACCATTACCGGAGCTGAAAACCCGGCATACGAAGTTATGAAAAATTTCAATAATTTTTATGATTTTACTAGTCAACAAGGAGAATTAACATCAATAAAATCCGGTTCCGGATATTTTATATATGTTAATGGTGTTTGCGATTTTTATTTTTCCGTCGAATAATTTCATTATAAGAAAGAAGCGTACAAAAAATGAAGAAAATTTTTTTTTGCATAGTATTAGGATTAATAATTTCTATATCAACATACAGTCAAATAATTATTACAGAAATTCATTACAATCCTTTTCCGTCGAGAGTTGCAGACAGTATAGCAGGTAGCGATTATTTTGAATTTATTGAATTGAAAAATATCGGAAATTCACCGGTTGATATTTCTCACAGCTTATTCAGTAAGGGAATTTCATTTTATTTTCCTGAAAACAGCATCGTTTCTCCGGGAGAATATGTAGTTATTTGCAGCAATCAGGCTGTTTTTTCGTACCGAAATCAGGATATTCCGATTGCGGGAGAATTTTCTTCCGGTAAATTAAGTAATAGCGGCGAACAAATAATTCTCGTACAAGATTTTGATACACTTATCAACTTTTCATATTCAGACAACACTCCCTGGCCTCTCATGCCCGATGGAATGGGTTTTTCGCTTACCTTACAACATGACAGTCTCAATATACACAATCATAAAAACTGGCGTGCATCACACAAACTCGGTGGCACCCCCGGAACAGGAGAAGAAACCGTTGATATTCCTCCCATTAAAATCAATAAAATTATTGCCAACACAAACTGTCCGCAAGTTGACACAATTGAATTATTCAACCCCACAACACAACGAGTAAATATTGGAGGCTGGTATCTTTCAGATAATGATTCCTACCCTACTAAATGGAAAATTCCTGATCCGACCTATATTGAAGCTGAATCAACGCTTACTTTTTCTGCTGGTATCTGTTACGGCTCAACGCTCCACAGCACCGATTCACAATTTGGTTCAGCATTTACACTCGATGCTTCGGGAGGCAAAGTATATATTTTTTCTGCTCAAAACAGAAAACAAACCGGCTATGCTCACGGATTTCGTTTTGGCGAATCAGAACCAAACGAACAATCAGGACGAATTGTGACATCGGACAAACAAGAATTTCTTGTCCCCATTATTGCAACAGAATCGAATAATACAGAATTCACCCCTCTTGTTCCGTCATTAGCAATGAGCGAAATTAAATATAATTGTTTTCGAAATGAACCGGAATACATACAAATAACAAACACCACATCCGACACTATTTTTCTCAATAACTGGATATTTCGGGCAGAAGATATTTATTTTGATACCGTTCAGTTTCAAGAAACCTATTGTCTTTCCCATTCATCGTTTTATATTATTCAATCCCCTTTTAGCAAAAGCGAGTTTAGAAACAAACATAGCATTTCTATGTCCACTCCGATATTTTATTTTTCTGGAGAACTTAAGGATAATGCTCACAAACTCTATCTTGAAATAAAATCTCCCACATTCGTTCACGAAGAAGATACCATAACCCCACATAGATTAATTGATATCGTAAGCTATCAAAACACGAAACCATGGCCTTATATAAATACCGAAATGAATGCATCAATTATACGAAAAAATGTGAAAGAATTTGGCAGTGAACCTTCCAATTGGGTACACTCAAACACACCGCCACCAATAGCAATTGCCGGCAAAGACCAAATTGTTGAAAAGGGAACGGTTGTATATTTAAACGGAACACAAAGCTACGACCCAAACAACATAATAGACAGATTATCACACCTTTGGGAAATATTAGAAAAACCGGCAGGAAGTTTTGCTTCATTCGATAATCCACAATCTGCACAGCCTATTTTTATATGTGATGCACGAGGATTTTTCAGAATAACACTTACGGTTTCAAACGGAATACATACAAGTATTGCGGATACACTTACCATTTTTGAAACAAACTATTATAATTCCATCTCATCTCATTCTCAAAACAATTTCGAAGTACACATATCCCCAACTATTTACGAAAAAAACATCTGTTTTTCAAGCACCTCAACTATTACACATTGTATTGTTTTCGATACACAGGGTCGCCAAATATATAAGCAACAATATTCATCAAAAAAGGGCATAATACACATTCACAAAAAAGGGATATTTATCATAACCATCTGCTCAGAAAACAAATGCAAACATACAATTATCCATATTGAATAATAAAATTCATGCACTCCATACATTACCGCACTGCATAAGCAACAAAATAAATCAATTTTATATTCATCGGTACTCCGATTTCAGCATAACTTCATAAAAAAAAGATAGCCTGTAAATTATAAAATTACAGGCTATCATCATATATTACAATACAAACAATATTATTGTTTCACAACAGGTACGATGTGTTTCATTCCATTTTGGAAAATTACATGAATAAAATACGTTCCGTTTGCAAGCCCATCGAGACAAATATATTTTGATTCAGTAATAGAAATTACGACTTTTCCTTCATTATTTGTAACAAAAAATTGAACATCACCATTTATTCCACTCAATGTAACACACGAATTTGTAGGATTAGGATATGCTACAATAGAAATTGCAGATTGCGTAATATTCAGCGTTGGATCATCCGGAGTTTGATTATCAAAAATCTGCCAGCTAAAATACGGATACCCATCATTTTTATTTTCATTAATTGTCCACACAGAAGAAAAATCCCACCCAAAAAACGTAGCCGGATTCTTCATTTCTAATATTGATATACCACTACCGCCTTCAGAAGACAATTGTAAACTTGTCTCTACATTCCAAAATGAATTACTGGTTTCCCCACTCCATTTTGACTCACCAACAAGTCCACCGACATTGGTTGTGCCGATAACCTTACCGGTAGAATATGCATAATCGATTATACCGGTAGCATTAGAACCAACTAAACCACCAACCTGTTCAAGACCGGTAACGTGTCCTTTTGCATACACTCTTGTAAGATTTGCGTCACTTAATGAACCGGCAAAACCACCGACATAATCGCCACCATACACATCACCGCTTGCATATGAATTAGTAATACTATCATACTGAACATTTCCGACAAAACCGCCACTATATTCACCACTAGCCGTTACAGTTCCAGTTGCATACGAACTATCAATAACACTATACCAACTATCACCGACAAGTCCACCAACATTATTTGTTCCACTCACATTCATTTCCGAATATGAATTTAGAATACTTGTTTTTCCGGAATTTCCAATTAACCCGCCAACATCTTCATTACCTTGAACCGAACCTTCCGAATAACAATTTATTATGGAGCCCGGTTCAGAACTTGCACCAACCAAACCGCCAACAGCGGAAGCAGATTCAGCAACAACATCACCGATAACATAACAATCAGAAATTGTTGAACCATACGCCATTCCAACAAGCCCTCCAACATACCCGGAACTTGAAGTTCCCGTAATCGCACTTGTAGGATCTATAATAATACCTGTATTTTCAATTACTGCTGTTTCAGTTGTATAACCAAACAAACCAACATAAGATGAATTTGTAGACTTAATATTTATAATTTCATTGTTGTTTCCATCAAAATGCCCTGCAAATTTATTAAAAACATCACCTATTGGTTCCCAATACGAACCATCATTATATCCGGCATTTCCTTCAGAAAGAAAATCAGTCAAATCAATATCATTCATAAGAATAAAATGTTTATCAGAATCATCATCGCCAAGATAATTTCGCACATTATTTAGTTGTTCTGCTGTATATATTTGCCATGGGTCAGAAACTGATCCGGAACCACCGCCAAAATCAGTTGGTATATTATCCTCGAGTGTTGTAAACTCAATCTCATTACCATATCCAGTTCCTTCACTATTCGTTGCATACGCACGAATATAATACGTTGTATTCGACAATAAATCAGAAGTACTACTCGAAAAATCACCTACCCCATCACCAACATGAGATATATACCCATCACACACATCCAAACTTGGGTTTGGGTTTGTACTCCACAGAATTCCATAACCGGAAATAGCAGCACCACCGTTATGAGAAATCGAAGCACCGGAAACAGCAGAATTTGTTGTAATTGAATTAACATTCATAGTTGCAACTGTTGGCACTGTAGCAACGAAACCCGAAATAATTTCAAGTGTATATGAACCAAACGTATATCCTTGGGAAAGATTTACTCGCAAGACTTTCAAATAATAAGTTCCTACCGGCAGATTATCATATGTTAATCTTACAGCTTCACCTGTGGTTGTAGCTGAAATAGATTCGATAACAGTTGAACCATTTGCTTCTAATAGGGTAAAATCAAGAGCAAGTGTATTTTCTGCTAATCCATCAATAGAGATCCTTGTTTCATCGGTTGTCGTAAAAACATACCAATCAGAATCATCTGTAGTAATACCATCAGAATACCCAATATGACCGGAAAATGGTGAAACAAAATCAACAGTTTGTGCTTCTATATCTGTATTATTAGGTTCTACATCATTTTTATCAAACAAATCTGTTGGCGTAAATGAATTTTCAATTGTATAACTCCCATACGAATATACACCATCAACAAACTCTTTTCCAACACGCAAATAATAGGTTCCGGCTTTTATATTATCATAGCTCATTACAACATCCTCATCAAGTAAACCACGCGTATAAACCAATGATGCAGTGCTATTTTGATTAAAAAGCTCTATATATAATCCCAACGTACTTTCGGGAAAACCATACAAATCTATCTTTCCATCATACGGTACTGTGATGGTATACCAATCATAATCATCTCGAGACACTCCATCTGAATATCCTAGATGACCGGTTGTTGAAGTATTTATTGAAAATATTTGCGATTCTTCGGATATATCATTTGGTTCAGTATCATTGCCATCATATAATGATGTTGGAGTAAATGTATTTTCAATTATATAACTACCATACGAATATGTGCCATCAATAAACTCTTTTCCAACACGTAAATAATAGGTTCCGGCTTTTATATTATCATAGCTCATTACAACATCCTCATCAAGTAAACCACGCGTATAAACCAATGATGCAGTGCCGTTTTGATTAAAAAGCTCTATATATAATCCCAACATACTTTCGGGAAAACCATACAAATCTATCTTTCCATCATACGGTATTGTGATGGTATACCAATCATAATCATCTTGAGACACTCCATCTGAATATCCTATATGACCGGTTGTTGAAGTATTTATTGAAAACATTTTCGATTCTTCGAATATATCATTTGGTTCAGTATCATTGCCATCATATAATGATGTTGGGGTAAATATATTTTCAATTGTATAATTACCATATGAATATGCACCATCAATAAATTCTCTGCCAACTCGCAAATAATACGTTCCGGCTTTTATATTATCGTAGCTCATTACCACATCCTCATCAAGCAAACCACGAGTATAAACCAATGATGTTGTGCTATTTTGATTAAAAAGCTCTATATATAATCCCAACGTACTTTCTGCAATACCATTAAATTCAAGTTTTCCATCATAGGGTACTGTTAAAGTATACCAATCATAGGCATCATCATCAACACCAACAGAACCTGACATAATTGAATGTATATCAAAGACATTCGCCTCGTCAGAAGTATTATTTGATTCTACTTCCGATTGATTTGAAACAAGTGTATTTTCGTGAGTAGTAAAACTAATTTCATTTCCGTACGCAGTTCCCACACTATTTATTGCAAATGCTCTCGCATAATATGTTGTATTTGCAAAAAGAGAAGGCATATCTGTAATAAAATTACCGCTCCCTGAACCTGCATCTGAAATAACATCTAAAATTGTTGGCAAAGGACTGGTACTCCAACATACTCCGCGATTAATAATTTCCGTCCCTCCGTTATCTATAATAGCTCCTCCTGAATAAGCTGAATTCTCTGTTATTGAAAAAACATCAATTGTACTCAAGTTCGCAAGACTTGTAGGGTTTTCTGTTATGTCACGAACAACAATAGAATCAATATATAAATTATACATATCCGCATCACTATAACAATGCCATGCAAAATAATACTCGTCGGTAGTTGAAACCGTAATAGTTTGTATTGATTTTCGATAATCAGTATGTGCAAATGTTCCAAGATCTACTATAAGATTACTCACAGTCGCATCAGCTGTTGTTCCATATAACACTCGTAAACTCTCAGGAAAAGTACCCTCAGATTGTGTTACATACGAAAAACTCAGTTCATAAGTCTTTCCGGCTTCTAAAGTAAAACAGGGCGAAAATAAATAATCATCAGCCGCGTCGGTTGTACTATACGAATAACCTGCACAAATATTTCCATTATAATCATACACATCCCAAATGTTTTCATCAGCATTTTCATCCGAATAGCTCCACATAGAAAAATCTTCACCGTCTTCAAAATTCATTGTATAATAACTCGGATTAAGACATTGTGATGTAGCTATTGTGCTCATGCCTAGCAAAAACACAATTGATACTAATTTCGATAAAAAATTCATATTACATAGGTTTAATTATTACTCTCAACACAAAAATAAAATTATATATTTATATATATACATTTTATAATAAATAAAGTTACTTCGAGATAAATAATTTTGGCAAAAAAACTATGGCTTTTTCAGTCTTAGATAAAAAAGAGACACATACTATTTAAATTTCAAAAAATAAACATTTACACAAACGTACATTTCGGTTTTTCTCGCGAAACTTCGTGTGTATATTTTACAGCCGGATGTCCCAATAATAATACACAAAGGATTTCGTGTGTAGAATTGATTTCACACACAGAATGTATGTGCTTATTCCGTTTTGCTGCTTGTTCTATAAAACCATTAAAACAAGCCCCCAAACCACGTGTCTTTGCATAAAGCGAGGTGTATGTAGCCCAAATATGAGCATCAGCACTAGAAGATTGAATTGGTAGTTTTGGTGCATGAAACAAGATTATAGCGGGTGCATTATACGTTATAAATTCCTTATTCCGAGTTCGTTTTATTCTGAAATTTTGAGCATAATAATCTAATTTTTTCACCTCTTTTTTTGCGATAAACAAACTCAACACAGCTTTAATAATCGGTCGGGTAAGTGTTTTAAAAAAGGAATATAAAGTGTCAGAGGTTATGCGTTCAATATCACGAATTTTGTTTTTATCAGTCACCACCGTAATTTCGACATTTCTGTTATTACTTGCAGAGGGACATTGAGCAAGCATGTCAACTATATGCCGGATATCTTCGAGAGAAACATCTTTATCCGTAAAATTCCGAACACTGCGAACATTCTTTGCTAGAGCCTCAAAATCGTCGGCCTTCACAGATTGTGTGGGCAATGCATGCGGTTCATCACCATTAAACTGCATTGCAGCATGCGGACAAATTGCGACACAATGTCCACACGCAATACAATCGGAAGAAATATGTGCTTCCGAAATAGATATTGCTAAAGCAGGACAATCAGCTTCACATAATCCGCAATCGGTACATCTATCTTGTATAAAATGTATGGGTGAAATCATATTATAATTTTTTATCATTTTTACCAAGCATACATAAATATCCGATTTTATACAAATCATACATAAACATTCTTGGTTTTTTATAAATAAGTCTGTACTCTATAGAACGATGCATCATTTTATGAAAAAATGCAAGTGGTTGTATCATGTTGAGCGACTCTAATTTTTTGTATACTCCCAACACTCGTATATCTTCGGTCGACTCACTATCAATAGAATCTGTTTGTATTAAAGAATGTAAACTTTTAATCCCTTGTTTTGTTTTTAGCACAAAATCCCTGTTTGTATCAATTCCAATATGAATTAAAGGATTATCAATATGCATAACAGGGATATTTTTTTTCTTCAGTTCCAAACCAAAAATTGTATCTTCATGTCCATAATTAGTTATATCTTCATTAAAGCGAATATCCTGAAAAATATGTTTTGGTACCAAAAAATTAAAAGTCGTAAAACTCACATATGGATTAGTATTTCGTTCTGTTGCGTGACGCACCTCACGTACATGACCATATTTCCACCGTAATTTTTTTTCCTCGTCCGGTTGCATTATACTATACGCTGTACCTCCACAAAGCACTGTATTTGACTGTAAAGCAAATATATAACGAGACATAAATCTCGAATCTCTCACCTGTGCATCACAATCCATAAACAGAAGATAGGGATATTGCGACAAATCAGCTAAGGTGTTTCGAATTTTTGAACGTCCCACATTTTTGGGTAATTCATGGTATTGTACATATTGTAATGATTCTAATACACGGTTTGGATATTTATGTTCTTCAAGCGAATAATCATCAAGAATAATAATTTCGAAAGGCACACGACAGTCGAGAGATTGTGAATGCAGTTCGGTCACAATATCTACAATATTATAATTATATACCGGTATTAAAATCGAAATCATGCTTTCTTATGTACAAGTATTTTATTTGCAATAATTTGTGCATCAACCATTATATCGAGTGCATCGAAACGCGTAAATAGTTTATTTTGATACAAACATTCACCGTCAATAAAAACACTATCAACATCTCCCCCTTGAATTGCATACACAATTTGAGAATATACGTTATACAAAGGCATAAGATGCGGTTTATTAATATTAATTAAAATCATATCAGCTTGTTTTCCCACTTCGAGCGAGCCAACCTGATTGTCAATTCCCAATACCCGAGCAGCTTCTATTGTTGCCATTTTTACCACATCCTGTGCCGGCAATACTGTTGCATCAGCATTATGCAGTTTGTGAATTAAAGCCGCAGCCTTCATCTCCTGAAACATGTCGAGAGAATTATTACTTACCACACTATCTGTTCCCATAGCTACATTCAAATTCACCTCACGCATTAAGGGAACAGGTGCAACGCCACTCACCAACTTCATATTACTTTGTGCATTATTCACAATCCCCACATTGTTTTTTACAAAAATATCGCGATCATGTTCACTCATATACACACAATGAGCAGCTATTGTTTTCCCCTCAAGCAAACCCGAATCAGAAAGATTCTCTATGGGAGTTTTATCGTGCTGTTCGATACACAAATTATACTCATCTTGTGTTTCCGCCACATGAATATGCAAAGGAACATCATGCTTATTTGCAAGTGCACGACAATCTGCCAGCAACTCCGGAGAACAGGTATACGGACTGTGGGGTCCGGGAATAACCTTCACTCGCGGATGCTTTGTATATGTTGGTATAATTGTATCTAAAAATGTGAGCGTTTCTGTTGGTGTTTTAAAATCAGGTGCAGGGTAATCGATAACAGCTTGAGCTAACACTGCTCGCATCCCCATCTCGTCACACACCTGAGCAACAGAATCTTCGAAATAATACATATCAGCAAAACAGGTTGTACCACTACTAATCATTTCCAAAATCGACAATTTTGTTCCGGTCACCACATTCTCCCGTGTTGCAAATTCAGCTTCGGTAGGAAAAATATGTTCTTGCAACCATTCCTGCAAAGGTAAATCATCGGCCATTCCCCGATAAATTGACATTCCTGCATGGGTATGTCCATTTATTAAGCCCGGCATTATCAAATTTCCTTGTGCATCAATAAGCATTTCGGCATTATATTCGGCACATTCCTCACTTGTTCCCACAGCACAAATAATCCCATTATGCACACACACACAACCGTCATATATTATTGTGTCATTTTCATCAACCGTTACAACTAAGGCATGATCTATTTTTAAATCTATTGTACTCATGTTTATATTAATGTTTTTTTAATGGTCATTCATTTAAACGTTTACACGCTTCTTCCATTATTGCGTGCGTTGCTGTTGCTCCTATCCGCGAAGCACCGGCTTCATAAAATTTCACAAGTTCATCAAAACTGCGAATACCACCGGCAGCTTTAATGCGTACATTATTCCCCACATGCTTTTTCATTAAAGCAATATGCTCCAATTGAGCTCCGGCATAATTGAAATCACCCGATGGCATTTTTACAAAACCAAAACCGGAAGATGTTTTTACAAAGTCCACTCCTGCAGACGTACATATTTCACATAATGTAATAATATCCTCATCACGACTCACATAATCGGTCTCAAAAATAACCTTCACACAGGCATTTCCGACGTGAGATTCCTTTGTTATTTCGCTTATTTCTTTCGTGACATAGTCCCAATCGCCACTTAAAACCTTTCCCACATTTACCACCATATCAATTTCCACTGCACCATCTTGTATAGCTAGCTGCGTTTCATACTTTTTTACTTGAATCGCACTATTTCCTGAAGGGAAACCAACCACACAGCCAACAGCCACAGGTGAATCATGTAAAAAAACTGATGCTTGTTTAACCGCATATGGCTTCACACAAACGGACGCAACCTTATATTTGTGAGCTATTTCACATTCCCTCTTCAAGTCATCATCTGTAGCTGTAGGATGAAGAATAGAATGATCGATTAACTGAGCTATTTCTTTCCGAGTTATATCCATTTTTTTATACAAATATACTGTTTATCTATAAAAACACATATTTTTTATAAGTTGAATTCAATATAATTTTTGAATTCAAAACGCACATAAATGATGAGATTCAAGTGAAGAAAATTGTATTATCGAGATAAATCTACCTATTTTCAAGAAGAAGATTGCCGTTTATAGCATCAAAACATGAATTTTTATTGAAAAAAATGTACATTGCAAGCTCGTAACAAACAAGCAATATATAGAATATGAACAGCATGAAATATATATTTTTTATAGCATTCCTCTTCATTTCATGGCACGGAGAGGCACAATACATGTCTTACGGAACAGATAAAGGAAGCACTCAGTGGAAACAAATACAGACAGAACATTTTCAGGTTATTTACCCCGAAAACTACGACAGTATTGCTCAGATTTTTTCAAACAAACTCGAATATATCTATGAATATGCAAGTAAGAGTTTGGGACACCAACCTGCTAAAATATCAGTTTTGCTCCATAATCAATCAGACATTTCAAACGGATTTGTTGCCTGGGCACCTAAACGAATGGAAATTTTCAACACAATCAGTCAGAATCAACTAGCACAAGATTGGTTTGAACTCTTAGCCATACACGAATATAGGCATGTGGTACAAACCGATATGATAAATCGCGGACTTACCAATATGTTATACTTCTTACTGGGCGAACAAGCTGTTGGTGCCGTTTTGGGAATTTACGTTCCGCTGTGGTTTCTCGAAGGAGATGCTGTAGTTACCGAAACAGCTCTCAGCAATTCGGGACGAGGCAGACAGGCAGAGTTTTCTATGGGACTACGAACTCATCTCAATCAAGACATTCTGTACAGTTACGATAAAGCATATTTTGGATCGTACAAAGATTTTGTTCCCAATCATTATGCCATGGGATATTATTTTGTTTCGGGAGTACGGAGAAATTATTCACAAAATGTATGGAACAATGCCCTCAAACGTGTTGGCGATAAACCATTCAGTTTTACCCCATTCAACAAAGCTATAAAACTCGAAACCAAACTATCTAAAACCGAACTGTACGAAGAAACATTTACTCACCAACAAAATCTCTGGAAATTAGATTTTGATCGCGAAGGTAAAAATCCTTTTGATACACTTACCCAAAAGAAAAAAGTCTATACAAACTATATGTTTCCTCAACAAATATCACCGGACACTATAATTGCACAAAAATCGGGATACAAAGACATTCCTTTTTTTGTACACATTGACCAAAACGGACATGAGAAAAAAATATGCCGAGTTGGTTTTAAACCTAACAAAGAAGCATTTTCTACAAATGACACATACATTGTATGGGCAGAAACAAACGATAATATTCGATGGGAGCTTGCCGCCACACGAAATATAAACATCTACAATATACAAACAGAGGAGATTACCAGAATTCATACACAAACACAGGTTTTTTCTCCTGCTATTTCGCCACTCAACAATCAAATTGGTGCCGTTGCTAAAAGTGAAAACAATATGTATTCTCTTGTTTTGTTTGACATTGCAAGCTCACAACAAACTCTCGCTATTCCGATACCAAACAATGAATTCCCTCAAAATCCTTCGTGGAATGATAGCGGCTCACACATAGTATTTACAACAACCTCCGCTCAGGGAAAACGAATTCTCGAATACAACACCGAGACTGCCCAATTTTCTGAAATTCACAGTTACACTTATGATGATATTTCCAATCCGATATATTGGAAAGACTATATTATATACTCATCATCATTTTCGGGAGTTGATAATATTTACGCCATTCACCGCAAAACAAAAAAAGTATTCCGACTTACCGCATCGTCATACGGTTGTAAATATCCATCAGTGTATAAAGATATGCTCCTCTTTTCCGATTACAGTATTACCGGATTTCGCATTGGTCGCACACAATTGCATGAAGAATCGTGGGATCCGATAGAAGTCATAAAAAAAGAACGATATGACATAGCTCGAAATTTGCAAGCACGTGAAAACGGTCCCGTTGATTTTTCGAAACGAGACATGAAAGAATATGAAGAAAAAAAGTACAACAAGCTACTCCGCCTCTTCAACATTCACAGTTGGATGCCATTTTACTTAGAATACAATAATGGTGGAATAAGTGATAATGGCTTAGGGGTGCAAGTTCTCTCACAAAACATATTAAGCACCATGATTGCTTCCGCTGGCTATAAACAAACCAACAACGGTAGTAAACGAGCAGGTTTTGTAAATCTAAACTATTCCGGATTTTATCCGATAATTACTGCTGAAATGCAACGAGGCTACGAAAGTTTTAACCAAAAAATTGACTCAACAGATGTTACGGCCGATTATCAACTTAAAGAAGGAAATATTACTATTGAAGTACCATTCAACTTTTCGTCTCGAGGATATTATAGAAATATAAGCATTGGTGCATCATCTATCTACAACGACTACACTCTCGAAAGTGTCGATCCGGAAATCTACACCACCTACTTCCGAAACACATTACAACGAGGAACAGCAGTATATTTTCTGCAATTTACCAATCAACGCATGTCTGCATATCGCGATATTGCACCTCGTTATGGACAAGCATTTATTGTTGGATATAAAGAACCTATGTTCAAAAACACTCATTATTATTCACAATCACTCTTTAGCGAACTATATCTTTATTTACCCGGCTTTTTATACAACCATAGTCTACATATTTATACCGGATATGAATACAATATAGAAGATGTATACGAACCTAATATAGCTTTTTATAAAAACAACATACAAGTACCTCGTGGTATAAACAATTCATTTTCAAATTTTAAACACGCATATACAATTAAAACAGGATATGCTTTTCCCCTACTGTATCCGGACATAAGCCTAGGTCCCGTTCTCTATCTCAAACGAATTAGACTTGAAGCATTTGCAGATGTTTCGGCACTGAGTAAAAATAATGATATTCAATGGATTAGCACCATGTCGAACAATACCACACACACAATTATGTCATCATCGGGTTTTTCACTAACCGGTGACATGCATTTATTCAGAACAATACCCGAATGTGCAATTGGAGTTCAATACGCACATATACATCAAAGTGGTAATAATGATTTCAAATTCTTATTAAATTTTAAAATTTAAAACTACATTTGCAAAAAATAGTCAAATTCAGATGAGAGATTTTATAAAACTATTACCCTATCTACTGCCATATAAAAAATATGTTTTTCTTGTATTTTTCTGTAATATACTCGCGGCAGCTTTTTCATTCGGTACCATTGCGACAATAATTCCATTTTTAAGCGTCATTTTTCAAACAACAGATGAAGTATTAAGGCCTGTTCCTTTTGAACTAACAAAAGATGCAATTCAACACAATATAAATTACGTATTATATACCATTATTTCAGAACACGGAAAAAGTGCGGCACTCATCTATATTTGCGGATTTCTCATAATTGTATCGTTTCTGAAAAACATATTTGAATATTTTTCGAACTACTTCAACATTCCTGTTGTAAACGGCGTTCCGAAAGACATATACAATGGCTCATATCAAAACATACTACACCTCCCCGTTTTTTATTTCACCAACGAACGAAAAGGAGATATCATGTCGCGTATGTCATCGGACATTACAGAAGTACGAAACAGTATGGTTTCCTCATTTAGTGGTATGATAAAATACCCAATATTTATCACCGTTTACTTTGTTGGTTTATTATTCATTAGTTGGCAAATGACAATTATTATCACATTACTATTGCCCGTAACAGCTATCATAACCGGAAGCATTGGTAAAAGCCTCAAAAAAACATCCGAAAGAGCACAAATATTACAAGGCGACATATTAGTATTTATTGACGAAACCCTATCAGGACTCAAAATCATTAAATTATTCCAAGCAATTTTTCACATGGAAAACCGATTTCGCTCAAAAAATCAACATTACTACAAAACCATGAATACTGCAAACCGCAGACAAGTATTAGCATCGCCCCTCACCGAAAGTTTAATTATGATTACCCTATCCATTGCAATTTATTACGGCGGAACACTTGTTTTGAACAACGATGGCATGTCTGCCGAAGGATTCATTGCATACCTCATAGCCTTCACCCAAATTGTAAGTCCGGCAAAATCATTAACAAACTCCTTCTATGGCATCAAAAAAGGAGCAGCAAGTGTTGAACGAATCGAAAAAATTCTTCACGCAGAAGTATCCATGAAGGACTCTGCAGATTCAAAAGAAATTCAAGAATTTAAGCAAAACATTAAGTTCAATAATGTTTCCTTCAGCTATAATGAAGAACGAATAATTCTCCACAATATACAATTAGAAATAGAAAAAGGAAAAACCGTTGCATTGGTCGGACAATCTGGGTCAGGAAAAACAACCATAGCACAACTTCTCCCCCGTTTTTATGAAGTAAATGCGGGAACAATTACAATTGACGACATTCCCATTACCGACTATAAATTAGAAGACGTTCGAAAACTGATGGGAATTGTAACCCAAGAATCGATTTTGTTTAACGATACCATTTTCAACAACATTGCATTTGGTATTGAAAATCCCGATAAACAAAAAGTAATAGACGCAGCAAAGCTTGCAAATGCACATGAATTTATTATAGAAACCGAATACGGATATGATACAATTATTGGTGATCAAGGAAGTAAATTATCGGGCGGTCAGCGACAACGATTGAGTATAGCTCGAGCAATTATGAAAAATCCACAAATTCTCATTCTCGACGAAGCAACATCTGCACTTGACACCCAATCAGAACGTTTAGTTCAGGATGCTCTCGAAAATTTAATGAAAGATCGAACATCTCTGATAATTGCACATCGTCTTTCAACCATAAAAAATGCCGATACAATCATCGTACTCAACGAAGGTAAAATAGTGGAGCAAGGCACACACAACGAACTAATTACACAAAAGGGTGCATATAAACAACTACATGATTTACAGTTGATATAATTATTTTTCAGACTATTTATGAAAACAATATATAGTATGTTTTTATTATTCATAATTGGGAGCATTTCTTGTAACTCTTTTAAACAACACACACAACCGACAAATACCAATAGCTTCAAAAAAAATGGTGTTGTTTATGATACTGCTTTTTTACAAAACAACTATCTCCTTCTTTTTTCTAAAACAGATAGTTTATATTTTATTCGTTTACAAAACAAAATAATTGATACTGTTTTTCATAGCCACCCATATCCTCAAGAAGATGTATCGTATCAAACAAATAATCTGTTTAGAGATTACGACTCTGCCTTTAGTATCATAACAAATGCCTTAGATCATGTATGGGTATATGATAAAAAAACATGTTTATTACTACAAAAAGGAACGAGAATAAGAAGCAATAATAAAGAACAACGATATTTATTTTTACAAAAAAAAGATAAAGAATCATTAATAGCTTTTGATATGGTAAAATATACTATTGAAACATATCCGTTTTATCCCGAAACACCACTCGGAAAAAGATGGAGTAATGGTATACATATTGAAACAATTTCCGACACGAGTTTTCATATTAATGCATATCAAATTGACGGTTCCAATAAAAAATATATAATAAAACGCACAAACAAACCGCAGTCTGTTGATGCGTTCATAAAAGAATTATAATCTCAGGCTTAATAGACAAAAAGTAGGCTAATAATCTCCATAACACTTATTATCATTAGCTTTGGAGCAAATAAAAGCTTATGAATAAAAAAAGTGTATAAATTGTAACGGAATAAATACAAA
>JAQICB010000062.1 GCA_027858745.1 Bacteroidales bacterium | reverse complement strand
TGACAATGCTAGCAAATGATAAATCTAAAAAACTAAGCAAAAAATCAAAACGAATGAAAGCTGCTTTGGACTACAAATATAGAGAGACTATCTTAAAATTTTGAATGCTTTTGCCCTGCATTCAGTATTGCAAGGCTTTCGCTTCTGATATCTTGCAATATTTATTAACACAATTTTCATAAATCTTAAACCAATGTCATACAACGCGTTAACAACACCTCAACAAGCATGGGTCCGACTAAAGTCGTTTTGGAATCCGTTTTCGTTTATGCTTTCTAAGGGAGCATCACCAGAACAAATAAACATATTTCAAAAAAAAGAGGATGTTTTACTCCAACCAAGAATTATTGAGTTAATAAGCATATACAGCACAATAGGGATTCCAACTGAATCCTACGGCTATTTCTGTGCAGAAACAGCTCTTATGCCAATTGCTCAGTGGAGTCGTTTTGACAATTCAATTTTAAACAAAGAACAAGATGACCCAAGTTTTTGGCCCGAAGTATTTAGCGATTATAATTGTCCAAGTACATCAATGAATGACTATATAGTTGTTGGATCTGATCCTTGGGGTGCAGACTATGGCATTTATTTAATGTTACATCAGAAAAGCAATACAATTTTCGGAATAAATTGAATATTGACAATCAGTAGTGATGCGTTAATAATTACCAAACTCATCGTAATATGCAAAACAGCTGACACTTGAGTGCTAAAATTACATTATTGATTTGATTTTTTGCCACGAATGCACGAATAACTTGTTATTCGATTTAGTGTAAATCAGCAAAATCAAATGGCTGATAATAAACTAAAATTCAATATGATCAAATAAAATGATCATAATAAACACGAATTATGGATTCTTTGAATCCCATTTTAATTCGTGAATTCGTGGCTAACGCATCAGCAGTAACTGACAATAGCTAAACCATTAATTTTAAACTAACTTCATTAATAAAATATACTATGAGAAAAACTGGATTGACAAAAAACCTGATCATCGATACCGACATGGGTTGGGATGATCTACTAGCAATACTATTATTACTAAAAAATCCCAACTATAATATACTGGGGATTACCGTTACCGGATGTGGCGAAACACATTTAAACGAAGGTGTTGACCTGGCCTTGCGTTTACTAACGCTGGGTGATTTGCCAAATGTACCAGTATGCAAAGGAGCCAATAAGCCCGGACAGTACAACCACCAGTTTCCTCCTTCATTCAGAAACATGATGGATGATGCCTGTGGTTTAAAGAATAGCTTACCTGAACCTATGGGGACAATTGATAAACGCATGGCATGGGACTTTATCAACGATATGTTAACTGAACAAGAAAACCAGATTACCATTTTATCTCTGGGAGGCTTAACCAATATCGATCAATTATTAAAAATAAAGCCCAAAGCAAAAATTGAAAATATTGAACGCATAGTGGTAATGGGAGGTGCTATTAATGTTGATGGAAATGTTGCTTCACTAAATAACTCTAAACCAGAATGGGATCAAGGAAGTGAATACTCAACAAATACATATGCCGAATGGAATATCTTTTTAGATCCACAAGCTGCCAAAAATACTTTCAACTCAGAAATACCAATAAAACTTGTTCCTCTTGACACATGTGATTATGCAATTTTAGATGAAAGATATATTGATCTGATTACGGCACAAGATAAAGTGGCAATTTTTGCACAACATCTTATTAAAGAAAAGGTTGCTGGACCTGCAAAAGAAAACATTCCTCTACCTGTTTTTGACCCTCTGGCTGCCATTGTTATGACAAATGATATTCTGAATATTTATACAACTCGCAAACGTATAGCGGTTAAAACTGAAGAATATTCTGAAGACAACACTTGTGGAAAAACATATGTGACTCATGATAAAAACATTCCACACATGGAAGTAACAGGAGCTATATCTACCAATGACTTTAAAAATGCATTTCAAGAGAATATAAACTCACCATTAACTCCTCTTGACGATGAAAACATTACCAAAAATGTTGCAATCCTTGTTTTTGAGCAAGTAGAAATGCAGGATTTTGCCGGAGCTTATGAAGTCTTTGGAGCTGCTCGCAACAACAATAACACTCCTGCTTTTAATACATTTACAGTTTCAAATGACAAAAATCCCAAAAGATGTAATGCAGGCTTACCTCCAACAAAAGGCTCAACGGGAAGTTTTTTTAATATCACACCCGATTATTCATTTGATGATGCTCCTGATATTGATGTACTTTATATTATTGGTGGGGAAGGTATTGATGCTTTATTGAAAGAGGAAAAGAAAAAGCCATTGTTTGTCCCATGGATACAAAAAACAACTGGATCGGCTGATTATGTTGCCGGTACTTGTTCAGGTGTAATGTTACTTGCATCTACCTTGTTATTAAAAAATCTAAAAGTAACAACACATCATACCCGGTTCGATCAGTTAAAAGCCTTTAGTAATGATAATAAACTAAACCTACAGGTTTTTGACACCCGAAATGGAGAAAATTATCTTCATAATCCAAATTCAAAATTCATGACATCGGGAGGAGTACATTGTGGCATTGCATTAGCATTACATATTGTAGAACTATATCAGGGCATCGATAAAAAAGAAGCTCTAGCAACTAATGTTCTGGAATACACAATACCACGGGGTGTTTCACACCCACAATCCTACACGCCTCATTCTGTAGATCCTGAGCACTTTGTCCTTGGATTCTCCCATTTAAACATCATTATGGACAGCACGAAAATGATGGATGAAGCTACAGAATTTTACAGAAAAACACTTGGTTTCAGAGAATCATGGAGTGTATGGTTGTCACCTGAAACATGTAAACACTTTGCAAAAGATGCCGGGTTTGGAGATATTGATGCCAAAATACTTGTTCGGTTCTTAGTTCATCCTAATGCTCAATTTCATTTAGAATTAATGTATTATGAATATCCAAAAGGAGAACAAACAATAACCTTTCACAAAACAAACGATGTTGGTGGAATACGACACGTTGCACTTGAAGTAAATAATATTATCGATGTGTATGATTGGTTAAGCGATATGGATGGTGTGAAAATGCTATCAGATACACCTCCCGAAAGATTAGCCCCTGATCCACAAACATTTTTTTACTGGCTAGACCCTTATGGAGTTCAATGGGAAATGGAAGAAGGGCGACCAATGGCTCGGGTTATTAACGGAATAATTGGTTAACAATAAACCATTTTACACAATCCAACATTACTCATATAAAACAAATATACTATGTTAAAATTTCTCACATTAATATTTATAGCACTATTAGCATCATGCAGCTATGCATCCGATAATCAAGCTAAAGAGCCGGTGTTAAAGTCATGGCAGGAAGGAATCATAAAGAATAAGATTATCGATTTTGTTGAAAGAGATACATTTGATATTCCTGTTAAAGATCGCATTGCTGTATTTGACATGGATGGAACAATTTCGTGCGAAGCACCACTTTGGTTTGAAATGTATTGTGCTGTAGCAAAATTGAATGAAGATGCATCTAAAAATCCTGCACTTCTTCAATATAAATCCTATCAATATGGCAAAATTCTTTACAAAAATCCAGCAGACACAAGTGTTCACAATAACTGGGTTTCAGATAAGGGTAACTATATCGATTCAATGATATGGAAAGCTTTTGAAGGAGATTATCATGAGAGTTATGTTTCATATTGCACCAATTATTTAACAACTGCAGAAAATACTGACAAAAAAATGATTTTAGGAGATATGTTTTTCAAGCCCATGCTTGAATTAATCGACTACTTAAAATCTAACTATTACAAAGTATATGTTGTTTCAGGGTCGGTGCAAGGTGTAATTTGGAGTATAGTACCAATAAAAACGTCCCTAAAACAAAGGAAACATCTTAGTGGTACTCGTCAAATTATTAAACCTGACTATTCAAATAACGAAACAAAATTCATTATTGGAAAAGGTATTTTCACCCCAAAAAACAACAATGCGGGCAAATCTGAAAATATTTATTCAAGAACAGGCAAACAACCCGTTTTTGCATTTGGCAATACTACCGGCGATTATGATATGCTTCAATATGCAATCACCAATGAGCATAATGGTATTGGACTAATGTTAAACCATGACGATGATAAAGAATACATTTACCCTCCATATCATGATCAGCCTGAACCTGATTGGAAAAAAAGAATCAATAATTTTGGTGGCATAGTTGTTAGCATGAAAGATAACTTCAAGGCAATATGGTAATTGTCTGTTATTTAACAAAGCAATTACTTTTTAAAAGAGCTGGATTATACAATAGTCCAGCTCTTTTAAATCAATGTTGAATAATTTTCAATTCAAAAGCCTTACGAACTAACTCAAGAGCATTATGCACATCAAATTTACGAAGTAAATTCTTACGGTGACTTTCAACCGTATGCTTAGAAATAAACAACAATCCGGCAATTTCATTTGTTTTTTTTCCCTCAACAATTAAGTCTAACACTTCTTTCTCACGTTGTGTAAGATATAAAGCTTCATCCTCTTTTACGGTGTTAAATGATTTATTCATTAATACATTAACCACCTCTTGCGAAAAGTAGGTTTTCCCTTTTTTAATTGACTCTAATGCCGATCTGAGTTCATTAAACTCCATGTTTTTCAATACATACCCTGAAATACCTGATTCATAAAGATCATGTATAATATCGAACCGGTTATGCATTGATAAAATAACAACAGAAGTTAAAGAAGATACCTCTTTTATATGTCCAACCAACTCAGAACCACTTTCTCCGGGTATCTCAAGGTCAAGTAGAACAATATGAAGTGCTATTTTATCATTAGCTAAACTTTCAATTTTTTCGATTACCTTATTGCCATGATCTATAATGCCAACAATAGTATAGCCCCCTATACTTTCAATAATAGAGGCTAATCCTTCTCCAAATAAATTATGGTCATCAACTATTAGAATATTCGTTTGATTGCTATTTTTTTCCATCAAAATCTTTTTAGGATTTGCACTTTTGTACCTTTATGTTTAACAGAAACAATGTTAATTTTTGCTTTCAAGTGCTCAACTCTTTCCCGGACACTAGCTAATCCCAAACCATTCGTTGAGTCTTCCTGATAATCGAACCCAACACCATTATCTTCAATAACAACTTCCCAGTTTTCGTTTTGATTAATATTAATCAGTACCTCAATACAAGTTGCCTTAGCATGCTTCAAAACATTAGAAATTAATTCCTGAATAATTCTATACAATGCAAGTTCAAGAAAACGATCTCGTTGAACCTGTTTGTCATTTATGGTTAAATTCAGCGTCATGGTTCCACTTCTATTTATTACATTTTGCATTTCTTTTAATGCTACCGACAAACCAAATTTTGAAATTAACGCACTGGAAAGCTCATGCGAAAAATTGCGAACTTCATGGTAAGTAGTATCCAGCAATTGAATACTTTCATTAAACGAAGCCTCCTTATCTTTTTGAATAAAATCGCGGCAGGCAGTAAACCTGAGTTTCAATAATGACAAGAGTCCACCTACACGGTCATGTAATTCTTTAGACACACGCTCTTTTTCAAGCTCCTGCCCCTCGATCATCATTCGCGAAGATTTTATCTCACTTTCCTGCACCAATTGCATTAATTGATGTTCTTGTAGTTCCTTTTCCTTTTCAAAAAAAAGTTGCACTTTTCTCTTTTTTTGAACAACTAACCATGTTATAAAAAAGGCTGTGAGTAAAACAAATATGGTTAAAGCCAAAGACAGGTTTCGCTGACCTTCTTTACGTTTTATCTCCAGTTTCTGAATCCTGATTTGTTGTTCTTTTTTTTCTGATTCATATTTCTCCTGTAATTCAAATATCTGCTTCGATTTAACGATGCTTCCGATACTATCCTTTAGAATTAGATATTCAAGTAGTTCGTTATAAGCATTTTCATAATTTTCAATCTCAGCATACGATTCATGCAACCCCGATAAGGCTCTTTTCACTTTTTCAACATCTCCAGCCTCCTGGGCCAATTCAATGCTTTTGTTATAGGACGAAATCGCTTCAGAATATTGGTTATTATAAAATTGTAACGTTCCCAAATTATTGTAGCTATTAGCCAATTCCGAAGGTCTTCCTGTCTTTTCCTTGTATAATATTGCCTTATTAATATAAACCAAGGCACTATCGAAATTCTGCTTGGCGCTATAAACCAGACTAATACCTTCTAAGCAATTTGCCAATCCATAATCATATTGAATCTTTGATGAAATCGTTATGGCTTTATTGAAATATGAGAGAGCTTCTTCGAATTGTTCCTCACTAAGATATACATTGCCCATGTTAACCAAATCGGCTGCACATCCTTCTTGATTCCCCACAACAGAGTCAAGCTGATAGCCATAACGGTAATATTCTAAGGCTTTTAAAGGTCGATTCATTTTTTCATATACTGAAGCAATATTACTATAAGTTAAGCCAGCCCCCCTTTTGTTGTCAAATTGTTCTTTTATTTTAATGCTTATCAAATAACTTTTTAAAGCAAATTCGTAATTCCCTTTTTGAAAAGCAATATTTCCAATATTATTGTAAATCACACTCATACTACTAGAATCTAATAATTCTTCGTAGTATAATAAACTTTTATTGAAATACGTTTCAGAACTATCAAGAGCTCCTTGTATAAAGTAGATGTTTCCCAAATTATTAAGAATAGCTGCCCTTTTTATAAAAGACCCTTTTTCCAAATCATGAAAACACTTTTTGTAACATTCTATTGCTCGTATCAATTGTCCTCTTTCTTTATATATATCTGCAATAGACATTAAAACCCCCACCGCTCTGTTAGATAAGGATGGGTTTTTTTTACATAAATCGTAACAATCTGAAAAATATACTAAAGCAATTGAGTCATCTCCTTCTTTTTTGAAACGTTCTCCTTCATCAAAAAAATGTTTTGCTAGGCTTAACAAATTAGACGATGAAGAGCTTTTATTGATTTCATGATTTAAAGCAGCTGAGTCTTTATTATGCATGCTTTTAGCTTCTCTAAAGGAAAAAACAAACACAAGTAGACAGATAAACATTAAGAGTGTGACCTTATTGTGCAGCATTTATTACCCATTAACGAATAGCACTAGTATAAATGAATAAACATTCATCGCAACATTAAAATCTAGAAATAAGAATATGGATTATTACTTTCTAGAAAGGAGGTTCAATCTCAATGTCTTCTTCTCTTAAAATCGTACTACCTCCTTCTTCCGGATCACCAAAAACTATTGAAACCTGATAATCAGAAAAATTATTTTTTAGCTTAACACTTAAGTCGATAGCACTAATCAATTCTTTTGATTTCTTTTCGATTAGATTAACATAAACAAAAGCCGTTTTTTTATTCCTTTTGATCATATGGGGAGTTTTGGGATCAAGTTCCCACTTATCATTAACCGGAACAAAAATTCTTAAGGTTACTTCTGAATCATTCTGACTGGCATAAACCATTGGTTTTAGATAACACGATTCAATGTTATCACCTTGAATTGTTACTTGATAATTTTCCATGATATTTTAGTTTAAAATTAGAATTATGATATTCTGATTCGTTAGAGTATAAAATATTCCAACTCAAAAAAAGGGTACAAATAACATATCCGATTCAAATCAACCTTACATAAATAAAAACCATATAATCTACGATATGTTATGTGTTTGGTGCAAAATACTAAAAAACAATGAAAAACACAACCAGTTCAATTCAAATAAACATGGTGTTTAACTATGTGAGTACACAAAAAGCTTCTTATGGTCACTCCGTCCGTTCTTCAAACCCGCCAAGCATTCGATTAAACAAATATATCGCCAGCACGCCCAGCATAATATGAACAGCAAGTGTGTACATGATATACTCAGGATGGCCTGCAGCTTCGTATTTACCCATTATCCAGGTATAAATTCCGCTTGAAAAAGCACCAATAAATGTAGCCAGGAAGTTTGTCCCCATGTATAAACCGGCTTTTTCTTTTGGGGCTATCCACATTACATATTCCTGAATACGGGGCGAAGCAATCATTTCGCCTACTGCAAAAAGGAAAACACCTAAAAATACCAAACCGTTAAATGAAGTTACTGAAAAGGCTAATGACAAAAAGCCAAGCGCCGCGATAAACAACCCAATCATAAACGATTTCATGGCATCGCGTTTCTCAAAAACGCGTGAGATGAGCAACTGGAAAACAATGATAATATACCCGGTATGTGAAATAGCTTCGGCATTGATACGCCAAACACCGCTTTCGTTGCTGGCAATAAGTGCTTTGGTTATCCCTTCGCCGATAACCCCTGACACGCCATTAAATAATATCGC
>JAQICB010000093.1 GCA_027858745.1 Bacteroidales bacterium | reverse complement strand
TTGTATTTATTCCGTTACAATTTATACACTTTTTTTATTCATAAGCTTTTATTTGCTCCAAAGCTAATGATAATAAGTGTTATGGAGATTATTAGCCTACTTTTTGTCTATTAAGCCTCAATTACAAATGTTGTTCGTAAAACACCTTCATACGAACGTCCGTACATTTTTTTCTCCCCCCAGGCACCGTACAATTGAATAATTTCCTTTTCTGTATCTGCAATTAAATTGAATTTGAGATTATGTTTCTCGATAAACTTGCAATGAGAATCTGTATTGTCAGGGCTTCCACCAATTATTACAAATCCTTTTTCGGAAAGTTTTTCAAAATTATCATTTAAATTTTTTGCTTCTGTGGTACATCCCGGGGTATTATCTTTTGGATAGAAATAGAGAATAATCTTTTTTCCGATAAAATCGGAAAGAGATATTTTTTCTTTCTTCTGAGTAATGCCGACAAAATCAGGAGCTGCCTGTCCAACAACTAATGAATTCATAATAAATAATTGGTTTTTATAAGTTTACATTCATATACAAAAGTATAGGAAGCAGGCATTAAACTACTTAATTTTCGAATTTAAATACACACCTCTTTTTATGATTCACGTCATATTCAATTGCGTGTATATCAATTTACATGGTATTGATACATGCAATATTACAGTTCATTATAAATGCGAGACAAATAATTGAATGAGCTGTGCATATTCCCCAAAAGCCGTTAATGGCAATGTTTCCGGACGGTCGTAAACATCGTGGTATGCGTCTATGCCACCAAGTGTGTATATAAAGTACGAGGGAACGTTTTTCTGATAAAAAGGACAATGGTCGCTATTGCAGGATTCTCCTCGCTTTTTTATTTGTGGTAGGAGTGAGTGGGCTGTGTTGAGAGAATCTAATAGTTGTACTTCTTGTGTGAAAACAGTGCTGTTCACAATTTGAATTCCTTCGCCGCCTGTTCCGGCCAAATCAAAATTGATGAGAAAGCGAATTGCAGACAATTCAAATGGAGGCTTGTCAACAAAATGTTGAGAACCGAGCAATCCCATTTCTTCTCCCGTAAATGCAATAAAAACCAGAGTGTATGGCGGAGGGTTTTGGGTGTAATAGTCTATTAATTCCAAAAGCATTGCCACACCGCTCGCATTGTCGTTTGCTCCCGGAAAAGCTGTAGCCATACCCATCATTCCCAAATGATCGTAATGAGCGGTGAAAACAAGCAGCGAATCGGGTTTTTCGGTCCCCTCTATATATCCGCATAAGTTATTGGATTTATATTTCTTAACAAATTTTTGTTCAATGTTAAATTCTATTGTTTCTATTGTTTCCGGTAGTCTTACACTGTTAATTTTAATATACGGACAGTTTCCGGTAAAATCGGCACAATTCCAACTGAGCTTTTTGTCTGTAAGTTCAACAATTGCCGCAATTTTTGTTTTGGTAACAGAAGTGTATAGGAGCGATTGATTAATTTTATCTAATTCTTTTTTCTCTATTTCCATCGGATTTCGGTCGTCAATAACAAGCACTTTATTATCGAGATTTGGAATTTTTTTTCCGAGAAATATATCCGCTTTTGTTATAACCACACATTCAAATGACCCTGATAGTTCCGGAGAATGAGGTTCAATCATAAAGTCAATTCCCGGTGTTAATATACTATCATTGCAGATAACCTGCATTTCTCCCGGGAATGTATTTGCACTGTAAGAAACTTTTTGTTTGTAGCCTTTGAGCGAAGAAAATTGAGCAAGATTGTACGCAGAAAAACATGAGTCAATATATGATTCGGCACGAGATAATCCATCGAATACATATCCTCTGCCAAACATGTTTTCTCCGGCTAAATTGGTAATATGTCTGCGTGCGTTTTCTGTTGTTTGAGAAAAAACAGGCTGAAAACAGAGGCATGTGATTAAACATATACCAAGCAGATAGTTAAATATCTTGAATCTTTGTTTTTTTGTGAGTGTCAAAATTTTCATATAAAAGAGATATTTTAGAAAGCTTATCGGAAGTTGGAAGTTCGGTTGTTCCTGCATTACGTAAATGTTGCAGGCTTATTTCTATATCAAGAACATCAATAGGAATAGCGGGACTGTATGCAAACATCTTTTCATTATCGGTTTTTACTTCGTGAATAAGATTGGCATCAAGTAATTGAACAATTCCTTGTTTTATAATTCTGTGAGGTAATTCAAGTTCATTACATATTTCTTGTGAGGTAGGAGGTGTGTAGCCTTGTTTGAATTTTTTTACAATAGTATGAAGGGCAACAATACATATTTTTTCACGAAAAGAAATACTTAAATTTCCAATATCATAATCATGTTCGTAATTTTTCACATTTTGAGCTGCATAGGCAATTTCTGCACCGAGAAGTACAATTGTCCAGCTCAATTGCAACCAAATTAAAAATAAAGGGAGGGCTGCAAAACTTCCATAAATGGCATTGTATGTTGATACACCAATTTGAAACTTTATGTAAAAATATTGAACGATTTGAAAAATTATTCCGGCAATTATTCCCCCAAGAAGAGCAGAGGAGAAGTTTACTTTTGTATTTGGCATAACAATGTAGAGAAAGGTAAATGAAAACCAAATAAGACTGTAAGGAATAAGATTCAGGCCCAAAGAAATAAATACGTACATGCTTGAGATAACTTCTGATTGTTGTGCAATGTTCTGCATATAATCGGTTACTGTATTTGTCGCACTAATGGAGATGATAAACAATATTGGAGCAAAAATCATGATGGTCATGTAATCACTAATTTTTCTTGTAAAACCGCGTTGTTTATTAATATACCATATTTGGTTAAAAGATTTTTCAATATTACCCAAAACTTTAATGATAAACCACACCAACACAATAAAACCAATACCGGCAATAATTCCACCCTGTGTTTTTGCAAGCATAGATTCGCTGAAAGAAATAACCCACTCATAAATTTCTTGTTTGTCGGCAAGCATATCTTGTAAATAGCGTTCTAAATAGCTGTCGAACCCAAAACCTTTTGCAATACCAAATGCCATTGCAACAATCGGAACAATTGCCATTAAGGTGTAATATGTTAATGCCGATGCTTTTTGCGTACATTTATCTTGAATAAAACCGCGAATAGCAATGACCACAATTCGTAAAAACGCAATAGATAGAGAGAATAGCTTCGATTTTTGTGCGAGATTTGATTTCCATAAATCTTCTTGTACAAAGTGTTTCGATTGTTGAATAATCTTTTGCAGTTTTATTGTTTTCATGAGAATAGTATTTAGTACAAAAATATAGATTTTTTTACAGATTACCAATTAAAAAAAATCACTATTAGCACAATGGACTATCAGTCATTGCTATATGTTCGTGAGTGAACCTTCAGCTCATCGAAGTTAATCATTTCGCCTTCGTCGTGTATGTTGGCTTTTTTATTTTTTCAATAAATTTTTACGAGTATTCATTTTACACAAAAAAAAATGAAAAATTTGAAACATTACCGGTTTGGATTACTTTCCCACTTCAACTAAAAAATAGTAGAAATCTGGCATCGTGCGGGGGGGGGGCACGAAGGGTGAAAAGTGTTATAGTGCAAGACTGCTTATAAAAATAATATTGTATGAGGTATGCAACTCCATTCGTAAAATTGGACTTGAGAGACCAATATTATTTAAATTTTGGGAGTGTCCAGTTATATCGCACACTCAATGTACGAATAGTGAAAATAATCAATGCTGCAAGTAGAACTGTTATAGATTCCGGCACTTGTGATAATAAGAGCATTGTGTAGGTTATACCTCCCACCAAACAAGCGGTTGCGTATATTTCTTTATGAAAAATTAATGGTATTTCGTTACATAAAACATCTCGAATAATTCCTCCGACAACAGCGGTTGTTATCCCCATCATAATAGCCACCGGAATGTGTATTTCGGCTTGCATTCCTTTTTGTATGCCAATAATTGTGAAAACACTAATACCAATTGTATCGAAGAAAAATAATGCTTTTGGAAACCGAATAATGGTAGGTCTGAACAGGAATGTTAAAATGACTGCAATTATTATAATGTAAAAAAAAGTGAGATCGTGAAGCCAAGCTACAGGAGTGTTGCCCAACATCATGTCGCGAAACGTACCTCCTCCGATTGCCGTAACAAATCCTAAAAAAAGACCACCAAACAAATCGAATTTCTTTTCTGCGGCAGCTAATGCACCACTTACGGTAAATGCAAATGTTCCGGTGTAGTCAAATAATTGGATTAATTCTTCGGTCATATTGGTATATTATACATTGAATTTGAAGTGCATGATGTCGCCGTCTAGAACAATATATTCTTTTCCTTCCATTGCCATTTTTCCGGCTTCTTTAACTGCTTGTTCTGAGCCGTATTTCAGAAAGTCTTCGTATTTAATTACTTCTGCTTTTATAAAGCCTTTTTCGAAATCTGTGTGGATAACTCCGGCTGCTTGTGGAGCTTTAAATCCTTTGTGGAATGTCCACGCTCTTACTTCTTTTACGCCGGCTGTGAAGTATGTTTCGAGATTTAATAAGGCATATGCCTTTTGTATTAATTTATGTAATCCGGGTTCTGACAGTCCAATATCTTCGAGAAAGAGTTTTCGTTCTTCCGGATCTTCCAATTCACCTATTTCTGCTTCAATAGCTGTTGCTAAAAATAATACTTCTGCACCTTCTTGTTGTACCGCTTCTTCAACTGCTTTGGTGTGAGCATTTCCGTTTATGCTGCCTTCGTCAACATTGCAGACGTATAGTACCGGTTTGAGTGTGAGTAAGTGGAGGTCGTAGATAACTGCTAATTCATTTTCATCTAATGATAAACTGCGGACAGATTCGCCTTGTTCGAGATGCGTTTGTATACGCGATAAGATATCGTATAGCATTTTTGCGTCTTTGTCGTTTCCGGTTTGTGCTTGCTTTTTTACTTTAGTAATGCGAGCTTCAACAGTTTCTAAGTCTTTGAATTGCAGTTCGGTGTCTATTGTGCTTTTATCACGTACGGGATTTATGGAGCCGTCTACGTGAGTAATATTGTCATCTTCAAAGCAACGCAAAATATGAATAATAGCATCTGTTTCACGAATGTTCGCTAAAAATTTATTACCAAGTCCTTCGCCGCGACTTGCACCTTTTACTAAACCGGCAATGTCTACAATTTCGACCGTAGTCGGCACAACTTTTTCGGGTTGCACTAATTTTTGTAATTCAAGTAGTCTTTGGTCGGGTACGGTTATGATACCAACATTCGGTTCTATTGTACAAAACGGAAAGTTTGCAGCTTGAGCTTTTGCATTTGTTATACAATTAAATAAGGTTGATTTTCCAACGTTGGGTAATCCTACTATTCCACACTTTAATGCCATAATTATTTTTTTTTCAAAAATAGTAGTTTTTATAAAAAAACTATATATGATTTGTAATTCTTTATGCACAATTTATTTTTCCGCATATATTCTATGGTTTTTTGTAAAAAGATTGTACTTTTATGTTTTAAAAAAAATGAGGTATGATTAGTAAGAAAAAGAAAGTGTTTGTTTTAGACACAAATGTTATTTTGCATGATCACAGAGCAATTTATTCTTTTGAGGAAAATGATATTGTGATTCCAATTACAGTTTTGGAAGAGTTAGATAAATTTAAAAAAGGACATGATGAATTAAATTGGTCAGCTCGTCAGTTTACTCGCGAATTGGACAAGCTGGCAGGTGATAAACTTTTTTCTGACGGGGTTGATTTAGGTGAGCATCGCGGAAAATTATATGTTCATACGCATGGCGAATATCCTTCGATTGTTCAAAATGCATTTCGTGAGCAAATTCCCGATCACCGCATTTTGGCTACTGCATATGTAACACAAGAAAAATTTATAGACCGAAACGTAATTCTTGTTACCAAGGATATTAATTTGCGCATGAAAGCAAAATCAATTGGCGTTGTTTCGGAGGATTATGAAAATGATAAACTACAGGATTTAAATAGAATAGAGGAGGGAATACCTGTTGTTGAAAATGTTGACAGTGCTCTTGTATCTAAATTATACAGTAAAAAAGGTTCTATTTCTCTGACTCCCGAAGAGGTAGGAATTCCACATCCGAAAAGTCACGATTATTTTATATTAAAAAGTGATAAGTCGAGTGTTATTTGTTATTACAATCCGTATGAAAAAGTTATAACTCGTGTGGTGAAACGTCAGATTTTTGGGATTGAACCACGAAATGCTGAGCAAACTTTCGCTTTTCATGCACTTACAAATCCAGATATTAAACTGGTAGCTATTACCGGTCGTGCCGGAACAGGTAAAACTTTGGTTGCACTTGCAGCGGCACTTGAGCAGCACGAAATGTATGAGCAAATTTTACTTGCTCGACCTATTGTTGCTCTTGCTAATAAAGATTTAGGGTTTTTGCCCGGAGCCGAAAAAGATAAAATTCGTCCGTATATGCTTCCGCTGTTTGATAATTTGAACGTGATTAAACAAAATTTGCATAGTAATGGCGAACAGGTAAATTTAATTGATGAACTTCAAAAATCGGGAGCTCTCGAAATTTCGCCCTTAGCATATATACGTGGTCGTTCGCTACCCAAAGTATTTTTTATTATAGATGAAGCACAAAATCTTACGCCACATGAGGTGAAAACTATTATTACTCGTGCAGGTGAGGGCACAAAAATCATTTTTACCGGAGATATTCAACAAATAGATTCTCCGTATCTCGATGCTTTTTCGAACGGTCTCTCGCATTTGAGTACGAAAATGAAAGGACAAAAATTATTTACCCATATTAATTTAATAAAAGGAGAACGAAGCGAATTGGCTGAGCTAGCAAGTATGTTGTTGTAACCATTTGTTTTATTGTATTTTGAGGTATTTTGAAATGCTTTTTTTTTGAAATAAACTCTTTGTTTTTTTTGATGCAAAATATACTTGTCGTATTTTTGTACTTTATTAAAAAAATATAAAGTATGATTTATACAAGTAATCAAGAAAAAATTGCACAAAAGTTGGATAAGGGGTCAGAAATTTCTTCTTGGAAAGACTGGAAGTGGCAGTTGAAGCATTTAGTGCGAACAGTAGAACAATTTGAAAATTTAACGGGCATCAAATTCGATGAGGAGGAGAAGCATGGCTTAGAAGAAACTTTTTCTAAGTTTCCGCTTTCTATTACACCGTATTATCTTTCTTTAATTAACAAAAAAAATTACAGGAACGATCCGGTATTTAAACAAGCATTTGGAAGTGTGCATGAGTTACAAACAGATGCTTCGGAATTATCAGATCCATTATCTGAAGACCAAGATAGTCCGGTAGAGGGAATAACGCATCGATATCCCGACAGAGTTCTATTTCATGTAAGCAACATTTGTGCAATGTATTGTCGTCACTGTACTCGAAAACGTAAAGTTGGTGATGTTGATTATGTGCCATCAAAAGATCAGTTGAGAAAAGGTATAGAATATATTAAAAATACTCCGCAAGTTCGCGATGTGTTGTTATCTGGTGGAGATCCGTTTATGTTGCCGGATAGTATGATAGACTGGTTGTTGTCTGAAATACAAGCAATTCCTCATGTTGAAGTAATTCGTATAGGAACGCGTGTGCCTGTTGTATTACCGTACCGAATTACTGATGATTTGATAGCTATTTTGAAAAAATATCAACCTTTGTGGATAAATACGCATTTTAATCATCCGCGTGAATTATCGGCTTCAGCTTCCGAGGCTATTACAATGTTGGCTGATGCAGGGTTTCCTTTGGGGAATCAATCGGTACTTCTTGCTGATGTAAATGATTGTCCGAGAATTATGAAATCATTAGTTCATAAATTAGTTAAAAATAGAATTCGTCCATATTATTTATATCAATGTGATTTATCTGAAGGTTTAGCTCATTTTAGAACACCTATTGGTAAAGGTATTGAGATTATGGAAAGTTTAATAGGACATACGAGTGGATTTGCTCGTCCGACATATGTAATTGATGCTCCTGGTGGTGGTGGTAAAATACCGGTAATGCCGAATTATATTATTTCATGGTCAACAAACAAAGTGGTACTCAGAAATTATGAAGGTGTTATAACAACGTATAAAGAACCGGATAGTTACGAACGACGTATGTGTGATAGAAACTGCAATAATTGTGATTTGGAATTAGACTTGCGTGAAGCTGATGAGTCTGATTCTATAGGAATTGAAAAATTACTTTCTGATTCGTACGATAATATTTCGCTTGTTCCGGAAGATAATGAGCGACTTTTACGAAGGAATGAAGAAGAGGATGAGGAAAAAGGAGCATAATTATGAGTGATATTATTGAGAAATTTGGTTCGGGGAGTGTTATTCAGCACGGAAAAGAGAATAATAGAGTATATCTCATGAAAATTCATCACGATGATTTTCCCGGAATACTTGATTATTGCGATTCTTTAACTCAACAACATGGATACACAAAACTTTTTTGTAAAGTTCCTTCGTGGGCTGCACCAACCCTTATAGCAAGAGGTTTTGATGTTGAAGCTGAGGTGCCACGCTTTTATAATGGGGTGGATACTGCATTCTTTTGTGCAAAATATAGTGATGTTAAACGAAAGACTACGGTTCCCGAGGAGTATCTTGTACAGTTAACGGATATTTTGAAAAAAGGTGCTGTGCAGGGATTTAATGTATCTTCTGTTCCGCCACGTGAGGTTCATATTCTTGAAAAAGAACATGCTGAACAAATATCGGAGGTTTATAAACAGGTGTTTGATTCATATCCGTTTCCCATATTCGACCCAAATTATATTTGCGAAACAATGGATGATGGTGTGGTGTATTTTGGTATTTTCGAAGACAATAAATTAGTTGCTGTTTCGTCCGCAGAGGTCGATTATAAAGGCCTCAATGCCGAAATGACTGATTTTGCAACCCTTCCTGAGTACCGAGGTCAAAAATTGGCTGTGGTGTTATTGTCTCATATGGAGGAGCATATGAAGTTATTGAATATACCAACTGTATTTACCATTGCACGCTTGCAAGCACCGGCAATTACAATTACCTTTTTGCGGCACGCATATACTTATTCAGGAACACTGATAAATAATACTCATATTGGTGGCTCTATCGAAAGTATGAATGTATTGTATAAGGAACTGAAAGTGTAAGGTTTTGTAAAAAAAACATATACAAAAAGACATCTTAATTTTTTAGGATGTCTTTTTTTTTTGAAAAAATAGCACAAAGGTGGGTTACTGAGTAAAAAATTGTATTTTTGATACGATATTTAATATATAAAGAATATGCAAACATTGTCTCATAAATATATTGCTTTGGTTATTTCCGGCGTTTCTGCCACACTTGTGTGTATTGCAATTCTTATAGGCATGTTTTTCGTTTCGAATTTTGAGGTGACATATATTGTGCTTGCGGGTTTATCTTTGTTTGTGATATTATATGTAATTTTATTTTACACACTCCGCACCTATATTATTCAAAAAGTAAAACCTATTTATAAAATTATTCACAGTTCACAACAAAATCCTCTTAAGAAGGCAAAACTTGTTGTTGAAGACGATTTTAATATTTTAGCAACAACGGAGAAAGATGTGATGGAATGGGTGAAGCAGAATGCATTTCGTATTGAGGAATTGCAGCGCTTGGAACAATACCGAAAAGAATATATTGGTAATGTGTCTCATGAATTGAAAACACCAATATTTAGCGTACAAGGCTATATTTCCACATTGTTGGATGGTGGAATTGACGACCCTGCAATAAACATTAAATATTTGGAACGAGCCGACACCGCTATTCAACGAATGGCGGTAATTGTTCGTGATCTTGATGCTATTACCCGTTTGGAATCCGGTGAGCTTGTGCCGGAAAAAGCACATTTTGATGTTATTCTACTGGTAAAAGAAATATTTGAAGCACAGGAATTGTTAGCCCAATCCCGAAATGTTAAATTGGTGTTGGATGCAATTCACGATAAACCATTGTTTGTACTTGCTGACAGGAAATATATTCACATGGTATTGTCGAACCTTATTGTAAATGCAATAAAATATAATAAACTGGAAGGTGGTGAGGTGTATATCCGTTTTTATGATATGGATAAATTACTTCTTGTGGAAGTTGCTGACACCGGTATTGGTATTCAAAATAATGATTTGAATAGGATATTTGAACGATTTTATCGGGTAGACAAAAGTCGTTCGCGAGAACAAGGGGGAACCGGACTTGGATTGTCTATCGTAAAACATATAATTGAAGCTCACGAGCAAACAATTCATGTGAAAAGTACTGTAAATAAAGGATCTTCCTTTACCTTTACGCTTGAGAAATCTAATAATTAATACGATGAGTGAACAGGGGAGCAAAATTTTGATTGTTGATGATGATGATGATATCATCGAAATTTTACAGTATAATTTAAACAAAGCCGGACATACTGTTTTTGTTGCTCATGACGGGAGAGAAGCTATAATTAAAGCACAAAAAAAACTGCCGGATTTAGTGATTCTTGATGTGATGATGCCACATATGGATGGTATTCAGGCATGTGAAGCAATGCGAGCTATTCCCCAATTGCAAAAAACAATAATTGTATTTCTCACAGCTCGTGGTGAAGATTTTTCAGAAATTGCCGGTTTTCAGGCCGGTGCCGATGACTATATTACCAAGCCAATTCGACCCAAGGTGTTGGTTACTCGTATAAACTCTTTGTTGAAGCGGTATAGTTATCAAAATCAAAGTGCCGAAAATGAATGTATTGAATTTGATGATTTGAAAATTAATTTGGTGAAGTATCAAGTTTTCTTTCGGAATAATGAAATGTATGTGCCAAATAAAGAATTTAAACTATTAGTACTTTTAGCCTCAAAACCCGATAAGGTTTTTTCTCGAGAAGAAATTTATAATTCGGTATGGGGTACCGAAATTATTGTGGGTGACAGAACTATTGATGTGCATATACGCAAATTACGAGAAAAATTTGACAATTCGTATATCCATACCATAAAAGGGGTTGGGTATACTTTTTATAAAAGAATGAATGGGGAATAATATAAACCAAACCATGAACTGCTTATTTGCAATACACACTTTTTAAAATTATTATGAAGTTGAATATATCATCAAAGTAGCTTAAAATCATGGAAAGTAAACTTATGAACTTAAAAATAATAATAATATAAACAGATGAATAATTTACAAGCGTGTATTTTTGATATGGATGGGGTGCTGGTAAGTACCGAAAAATATCATTTTTTGGCATGGAAGGAATTAGCGGAGTCGCTAGGATTTACTATTGACGAAGTTTTTAATGAACAATTAAAGGGCGTGAGTCGTGCGGTATGTATTGATTTAATACTCCAACATGGTGGTATTGATGTTTCGGCAGATGAAAAACAACATTTGTCTGATAAAAAAAACACGAAATATCTTAAATATATATCAACAATAAGTCGGAATGATGTGCTTCCCGGAGTTGTTTCTTTACTCGAAGAATTGCGAAAGCATGGCATTAAAACGGCCGTTGGTTCTGCAAGTAAAAATGCACCGTTCTTACTCGAAAAATTAGAACTCACCACTTTTTTTGATGTGCTTGTTGACGGTACACAAATTTCCCAACCGAAACCACACCCGGAAGTGTTTTTGAAAGGAGCTGAAAAAATGGCTGTTCAGCCTCAGAATTGCATAGTGTTTGAAGACGCTCAGAGTGGTGTGCAGGCAGCAAAAAGTGCCGGTATGTATTGTGTGGGAATTGGTAATCCTGCTATATTGTCTGAGGCCGATATGTGCGTGAATGGTGTGTATGAAATATCGTACTTGGATTTGGCGATACTGTAATTTATTTTTTTTCGTATCGAACCCTGGTTAAAATGTATTTCTAAAATTATTTTCTTACATTTGTACAAGACATTAAAAAAACGAGATATATGAATTTTGATTCAATGAAAGCAGTTATCATCGGGGCAGGAAATGTAGGGACTCATATGGCAACTGCTTTACGCAAGAAAGGTGTGCATATTTCTCAGATTGTGAGTAAATCTATGAAATCAGCCGTTGAGCTCGCATCTCAAATGGAATGTTCATTTACTACCGATATAGCAGATATTTCTAAAAATGCCGATATTTATTTTGTATGTGTGAATGATGCATCTATCCAACAGGTTGTACGACAACTTAATGTGGGCGATAAATTGGTGATTCACACCTCTGGAAGTGTTGGTATTGAGGTGTTTTATGATAATGCCGAAAATTATGGTGTTGTATATCCTATGCAAACATTTTCGAAATTTAAAAAGGTTAATTATCATGAAATTCCTTTTTTTATTGAGGCAAATACGCCGGAAAATGAAGCTGCTTTATATAATTTTTTGAAAAAAATCAGTCCTCATGTGAGTACGAAAAATTCACACGAACGTGCCATGATTCATTTATGTGCCGTGTTTGCGTGTAATTTCACCAATCATATGTGTGCCATTTCGGAAATGTTGCTGAAAGAGCAAAAAATGAAATTTGATGTTTTTAAACCGTTGGTGAAAGAAACATTTGACAAAATGATGAAATATTCCCCATATGCTTCTCAAACGGGTCCGGCAGTTCGGAATGATCAACAAGTTATTGATAAACATATAGATGCTTTACAAGATTATCCTGATATTCAAAAAATATATCGGGAAATGAGCGATAATATTATTCATATGCACGAAAATAAAGAGTAAATATGGCTTTTTTTAAAGATGAATTACAACATATTAAAGCAATGGTGTTTGATGTTGATGGTGTTTTTACCAATGGCAGAATTTATGTTTCGGGTGATGGCTATCAAACACGTTCTATGAATGTGAAAGATGGATATTCTATTCATTATGCACACAAAAAAGGATATTACATTGGTGTTATCACCGGTGGTAAATGTCCTTCAATACGACAGAGATTCAATGATTTAAGTATTGAGGATGTGTATGTTGCTTCATCAAATAAAATGAAGGATTTGGAGACGTTTATGACGAAACATAATCTTTCGTTTGATGATATATTGTATATGGGGGATGATTTACCCGATTTTGTTGTGATGAATAAAGTGCGGTTAGCTGTATGCCCGGCAGATGCTGCTCATGAAATTAAAGAAATATGTCAGTATGTTTCTCCTTTTGCCGGAGGTGATGGCTGTGTTCGTGATGTGGTAGAACAATTACTGAAGGTGCACGGAAATTGGATGCATAAAGAGGCTTTTGTATGGTAACTTAAATTTAACCAATTATGATGCATTTTTTGAGGCTTATTCGGTACAAAAATCTTCTTATGATAATTGCGACACAATTTATTATAAGATATGCTTTGTTTGAACCTTTGCTTCGGCATAAATATTCAGCAGTAGGTATCGGTCTCGAATTGCAATTGCCGTTTCTACAATTTGTTTTCCTTGTGTTAGCTACAGTTTTGATTTGTGCATCAGGATACATTATTAATGATTATTTCGATGTAAATGCCGATATGATAAATAAACCCGATAAGGTTGTTATTGGTAAACATATTTCTCGTCGTGTTGCTATTGCATTGCATTGGGTATTTAATATCGTCGGAATTATTTTGGGAGGTATTGTTTCGTATTCTATTGGCTATATAAATTTTACCGCAATTTTTGTGCTTATTATAACTCTCTTGTGGCTGTATTCAACAACATTTAGTAAACAACCCTTTGTGGGAAATATTGTTGTGGCTCTTCTTGTAGCAATGGTTCCCATTATTGTTGCAATTTATGAGTTAATACCTCTTGATGCTATCTATCACCGTGTATTGAGTTCGATGTATTTGAGTTTTGAGCGTATGCTTTTTTGGAGTTTGGGGTATGCATTTTTTGCATTTTTATTATCTCTGCTTCGCGAAATGATCAAAGATGTCGAGGATTTGCTGGGAGACAAAGCATATGGACGTAATACTATACCAATTAGTTTGGGAATTCCGGTTGCAAAAGTTATAATTTCTGCAGTATATGTTATTTCAGTCGGGGCTCTTATTATAGTTTATTTTGTGTATTTACGCGGTTGGTATTCCGGTTTATATATATTTTCTGCTATTGTATTACCGCTTCTGGTGTCAGGAATATTGTTTATTCGTGCACAGTCATCAAGAGAATATGGTATTGTAAGTACTATGCTCAAGATTATTATGATTATGGGAATGTTGTATATTCCGTTTTTTAACTTTTTTCTTCTATGAATCCATTGCAACATAAATTAGCATCGTTTTCTGTTGTGTTGGGGTCGAAATCGCCCCGCAGAACTCAATTATTACGTGATTTGGGAATTGAATTTGAAGTTTGCTCCAAAGATGTTGACGAATCATTTTCGAATGATATGCATGTTGAAGATGTTCCTCAATTTTTAGCTGAAAAAAAGTTCCTTTCAATTGCAGAAGATATTGATGAGAATACCTTTCTAATAACTGCCGATACCGTGGTTATTCTTGATAATGAGATTTTGCATAAACCTTCGGGTATTGAAGATGCCTGGAACATGTTGCGGAAATTATCGGGAAAAACGCATAAAGTACTTACCGGTGTTTGTTTTGGTACGCAACAAAAACACAAATCTTTTGTCTCGTACAGTAATGTGTGTATGACTGATTTGTCTGACGAGGAAGTGCAATATTATATAGAAGAATATAAACCTTTCGATAAAGCGGGGGCGTATGGGGTACAGGAATGGATAGGATTTGTGGGTGTTGAATCAATATTTGGTTCGTATTATAATATTATGGGACTGCCGGTGCAGGCGTTGTATCGACAAATAATGAATTTTGATGTATAGAGTATTAATTTTGTGTGCAGCTTTGTGTGTGCAATTCTCCGTAATTGCACATGAAGGTTTGTGGATGCCATTTTTACTTGAACATTCTATTTTTCCATCTATGGAGCAACAGGGTTGCAAAATGTCTCCTCAAGATATTTATGATGCCGAAAATCCATCCTTAAAAGATGCTGTCGTGAAAATCGGAAATGGTTGTAGTGGGGGTATAATTTCGGAAGAAGGTTTAGTTATCACCAATTACCACTGTGTGGAGTATTTTGTGCAACATGCAAGTTCTCTCTCTCAAAACTATATTAATAATGGTTTATGGGCTCAGGGGAGAGGAGATGAGATTCCTGCTCAGGGGCTTACAGTTTCCGTATTGTCCACTATTGAAGATGTTACCGATATTGTTTTATCTTCTGTTTCTGATGAGCTTTCCGAATTTATGTATGCTGTACGAGTAGATTCTACTATCGATTCTTTAATAGCGGTATATGAATCTCAGGATTCCACATTAGAATATTCTATTGAACCTTTTTGGAGTGGCAATCAGTATTTTTTGTTTTCATCGCATGTCTATCGTGATGTTCGGCTTGTTGGTTTTATGCCTGCCGATATAGCTTCGTTTGGTGCAGATAAAGATAATTGGAAGTGGCCGCGACATACTGCTGATTTTGCCTTACTAAGAATGTATGTCGATACGCTCAATAATCCGGCACAGTATTCGGCTTCAAATATACCATATATTCCCCAAAAGAGTATTTCCTTATCCACGGCCGGAGTTGCTGAAGGCGATTTTACTATGGTAATGGGATATCCGGCAGAAACAAATAATTTCTCTACTGCGCACGAAATCAGTATTATATACGATAGTCTGAATCCGCTCCAAATAGCTTTACGTGAGCAACGTTTGAAACCGATTGCTCAATATATGAAGCGTGGAGAGAGTGAGCATTTGCAGTATTATACAAAATATTATCGTTTACTGAATTATTACGAAAAGTGGCAAGGCGAACAGTTCGGAATTAAAAATGCTCAGGTAATTGAACACAAAAAACAGTATGAGCAAGAATTGTTTTCGTGGTTGAAAAGTCAGGATTCTTTGTATGAAAAATATGATTCTGTTTTGTTTACATATAATCAATCTGCTAGCCGGTTTTATAAATCGTATATTGATTTGATTAGTTATTTCGAAAGTTTTGTGCGAATGGATTTCTTTCGAACAGGTCAAAAAATACTTTCCGTAATTGATGATACCGGCTCACCCTGCGATTCTGTCTGCTTGTCTCGTATACAATCTTTGTATGATGCGTATGCTAAAAAAGTGAATGTGCAGGTTGAAAAAGAATCATTTCTTAATGGTATTAATTATCTGTTTACTCATGCTTATTTGGATATGCTTCCTGAAGAATATCGAAATATGACAAACAAAAAACGAAAAAAATATTTTTCTCGTCTAAGCCGTCAAAGTTTTTTGTTTAATACCGCACAGTATGATAAAATTTTATCGAAGTGTGAGTCTTGCGATATCCAGGATTGTCTTGCCTTATTTCAGAATGATAGAGGAATGCAATTTGTACAAACCATGTATTCGTATATTCTCGATTCTCTGTATCAAGAATATGTGTATGCACTTGTCTCGTTTAATTTTTATCAAAAAGAATATGTAAAACTAAATATGTTATATGCAGATGCTCAAGGAATACCCCTGAGTCCCGATGCGAATAGCACTTTGCGTGTAAGTTTTGGAGGCATTCGTGGCTATACGGCAGATTCATCGTCGTATGATTTCTATACAACAGCTGAGGGGGTAATATCTAAAAACAATTCTGACCCACAAGTATATGCTGCAGACACACTTTTATTTTCGTATATTCAACAGAAGGATTATGGAAGCTATTCGAATGATAGCTTGCAGGTAAATTTTATTGCCGATAATCAAACTTCGGGTGGAAGTTCCGGAAGTCCGGTTTTTAATGCCCATGGTCATATGATCGGATTAAATTTCGATAGAAATTATCATGGAACTATGAGTGACTTATATTTTGATTCAAAAATATGTAGAAATATTATGGTTGATGTAAGATATATTCTTTTTTGTATTGAAAAATACGGACAGTCTGATTATATTTTGCAAGAATTAATGCTTGTTGAATAAAAATGTGTATATTTAAATCCTAAAGTACGGTATGGATAATTTTAATTCTCTTGGAACGACAAATAAATTGCTATTGTGTATTGTAGTACCGTTGGTATTATATTTACTTAAAATTTTGGCGTTTATTTTTGTACCTCTATTTGGTGCCTTGTTGGTTGGGTTGATGTTTTTGCCTTTTTTGCGTCAATTATCAAAAAAAAATGTGCCACGATGGTTGTCTATGATTATTGTGTCGGGTATTATTTTTTCATTGGTTTTCTGCCTCTTTATTCTTTTGCGAATCAGTATTCAGGAAATTCTTTCCGTTGATCGTAGTTTTTGGATAAAGTTCGAAGATAATCTCAATCAAGTCTTAATTCCTGTTATGGATTTTATGGCTATCGACCAAATACCTGAACAGACAAATTTTGATGTGTTTATTCATAGTGAAACTATTGTGGATGCAATGCAAAAACATTTAGGTAAATTCATAAATTATGCAAATTCTAGTATTACAATGTTGTTGATGGCTATTTTCTTTTTGCTCCTTTTATTGGCAGGCTCTATAAATGTGCAAAAACTTATGGAAAATGCGATATTTAAAAAACGTATTCCTTCGATGAGAGTCTTTGTGGTAATGGAAAAAAGTATAGTAAAGTTTATTGTGGTTAAATTTATTGTGAGTGTTGCTACCGGTTTTACGTTTGGTTTAATGTGTGTTCTTTTTGATGTGAAATTTCCCGTGTTTTGGGGACTGCTTGCATTTGGTATGAATTTTATTCAAATGCTTGGTTCTATTGTTGTTACAATTGCCTTATCTATTTTTGCAATGGGACAGTTAGATCCGGGGACATCTCTATTGTTATTTTCATTATCATTAATTTCATTACAATTATTACTCGGAAGTGTTGTAGAGCCTATTTTTATGGGAAAAACGTTTTCGATTAATACGGTTACTATTCTTGTAATGTTGTTACTCTGGGGCTATTTGTGGAATGTTGCCGGTATGATTTTAGCTGTGCCGATAACAGTTATTGTGAAAATAATATTAGATCATTTTATCAAAACTCAGCGTTTGGCAAAATTGATGTCGTAAAGTATGGAAGAAAAAAAAATATATTCGTTTTCGAGTGATGTTATTGACTATGATTCTGTTAATGAGGCATTATCCTCAATTTCAAATATTATAGACACCATGCATTTTCCTTCTCAGTTACGACGAGGTCTGTATATGATTTCGGCTGAATGTTTTGATAATATGTACAAGCATTCGCAAAAGGTCTTATCTGATTTTCCTGTATTTTTTGAAATTTTCTATTGTCGTGATGAAATTCGATTTGTGGCAAGCAATCCGGTTTCAACTAAATCTGCCCAAAAGATTCAGACCTACTTGAGATTTATAAATTATTTGTCTGATGAAGAGCTTAAATCACATTATTTCACAACAATTAAAACAGAGAAAAAAACAAAAAAGGGTGGTGCCGGTCTTGGTTTGCTTATCCTAAAAAGAAAAACAAATTGTCCTTTTGAATATAATTTTGAACAGAAGTCAAAAAAAACTACTATATTTACTCTTGTATTAAAATTGTCTTTGAAGAGTATGAAACTGTATAGAATTTCGGAAACTGAACACACGCCCTTAATTCAATTTGATTTTAAACATGAAAATATAGTAATGTACGGTCAGTCTCGTCCTGAGGATGCAGACGGTTTTTATATTGATATTTGTAATTGGATTGCGGAAAATGAATCTGATTTTGCGGCAATGGAACGTCCGGTTTTGCATGTTGATTTGGATTATTATAATTCATCTTCCTTAAAGAATTTGGTGCGATTTATTCGTGTTGTTATTCAACACTCTGCCCCTTCTTTGAAAATTGAATGGACCTGTGATTCAGATGATGAATTAGCTATGGATGATGCACAAGAAATAAGTAGAATAGTGAAGAAAAAATTTGTTTTACTTGAAAAATAGTGATTTCATTTTTTTTTTTAATCGGATAAATATATTTTTGTAACAGTATAATTGAAAAAGTAAAGTAATGGAAAGTATAAAAATTGACGGTTCGCCTAAAACTCCGGAAGTGAATTTTGACTATCAAACCGGATTAATTGAAATAAAAGGTCGTTCTATTCCTGAAAATTCAATCGAGTTTTATAAACCAATGATTGATTGGCTTGAAGAGTACACTAACAGTCCCCAAGATAAAACAACGGTTCAGATACAATTAGAATATTTTAATACAAGTTCTTCGAAGTGTATTCTTGATGTGTTCAAAAAGTTGGAAGGAATTTCTAAAAACGGAAAAGAGATTGAGATTAATTGGTATTACGAGGAGGATGATGAAGATATGTTGGAAGCAGGAGAAGATTATCAGTCAATTATTCGTATACCATTCAAAATGATAGAGATAGAGGAGTAGTTGGAGGTTCTTGTTTATCTATTATTGGGAGGATTATATATTTTAGAGTAAGAGAGATAGTAATAATAAAAAATCTTCCTAATATGCGTTTTGTAACATTTTTACTTGTATTCACAAGTTTATGCTTTAATTCCTATTTTTTGTGGGCGTCTAAACTCGTTTCTATATCAGCTCTTGATAAAGATTATATTATGATCTATTTTCAAGATGGTGAAGTTACTTTTGTTGATGATGGTCTCGGAAATGGTGCTTTTGATCATTCAGTTTCGGCTGGTGATAATGAATTGATTATGTTTGGTAGTCCGCTAAACACATCTGCAGTGCCAACTCTTTCTAACTGGTCTGTTTCTTCGTCCGATGATGCGAATTATGGCAGCGGAGGACAACAACCGATAGCTGTTCATCGTAAATCGAAGCTTACAGGTATGTCTCAGGAAAATTGGAATACTTCCACCAATGATTATGATTATGACTGGGCGTACGAACATACGGTGTTTTTACAATTACCAAATTCTTTAGTGTCGGGTACAACCTACACGGTCTCTATTCAAAATACTCTTAATTCGGATGTTACAGAGGTTTCTTTTACCTATAATGTGACGTCAACTGTTTCCGAATCAATACATATTAATCTTGCCGGATACTCATCTTCAGAAAGTATAAAATCTGCTGATGTATATATGTGGATGGGAGACGGTGGTACTCGCGATTATTCTTCATTCGAAGGAAATAAGGTTTTTGTATATGATATTGCTGCTCAGACATCTCAGGAGGTTGGCTCTTTGTCTTTTTGGCAATCGGAGACTCCGGAGTTTTCGCACAATCATGAAATGATTCGCGGAAGTGTCTGGAATGCCGATTTTACCGGTTTTAATACTCCGGGAACATATCGTCTTGTTGTTGAAGGGGTTGGATGTAGTCAGGAGTTTGAAATTTCTCCGCAAGCATACGCAATACCATTTAAGGTAAGTACTCAAGGATTTTTTTATATGCGTATTGGTGAAGATGGAACCGGAGTGAGTCCAATACCTCGTCGCCCTTTGTGGATACCTGATGTGTCTCCAACGGACTGTAAAGTATATATCACAACAATGCACCCTTATCATCCTGAATGGGATGGAATGTGTGGTGGCGATAAGTGGGATTGTAAGGATGAGTGGGCTCAGTATTCTACTGGACGCGAAAATCCTAATGCCTACGGTGGTCATAGTGACGCACTCGATTGGGATCGTCATCTCGGGCATGTGGCTATTATTTATGATATGCTTTTACCGTATATTTTAAGTGATGGTCTGCTTTCAGAAGATGATTTAGATATTGCCGAAAGTGGAAATGGTATACCCGATGTATTAGATGAAGCACGAAATGAAGTCGATTTTTGGCTTCGTTTACGTGATGGAAAAGGATACAGTCACGGACTCAATAACCCGAACGGTTCAAATGTATTATATCAAGGTGGTAACACTGCTGTTGCTGCGTGGGCGAATGCTACAAATTCAGCAATGTTGTCACATTCTTTTCAAATATCGGGACATACATCTTTGTTTGAAGCGTATCGTGATAGTGCCATTGCAGCATATACTTATGCCTCATCCTTGTCCGATCAGATGCTGACGAATTCACAAAATATTGGTTCGGGAAATATGACCGGAGCTGATTTTAAAGCAACTGCTGCCGCATTTTTGTATAATATTACCGGAAATACTGTGTATGAAGACGATTTGAATGCCTTAAGTCTGTGCACATCTCCTTCGTCGACTGTTCTGAGTAATTCCCGTAATCAGTTATATGCTTCTGCGGCTTATTTGTTTTCGAAGCAAACAATTAATTATCCGACATTGTTTACTAATATGAAAGCATCAATAATTGCTGAGGCTAAACAAAATGAAGCTAATTATTCTACTACACGACCGTCTCGTCGTGCCTGCGATAATTCTCAAATTTGGTTTTTTACCGAAATGGTAATTCAACGTAGCATATTAGCACATGCGGTTACCGAAAATACTGCTGATAAGGACTTGTTTGAAAATGCGCTTGTTCTTGAAGCTGATTGGTCGCTTGGAAGAAACCCCTTGAATATGATTCAAATGACGACAGCAACGACTGAATTGGCTGATATTCGTTCGGTACCCAATGCTTACACTTCCGGCTGGGACGATGGAACACCGGGTGTGCATCCGGGACATACGCCGTATATGAATATTTTTGATTGGGGAGGGACTATGGTAATGGGAAATCCAACGTGGATGACCGAAAAAAATTATCCGATTGTTGATAATTGGCCGTATGCGGAAATGTATTATAATACTCGGTATGTTTATGCAGCAAATGAATTTACGCCGCAACAAACAATGCGCGGCAAACAAGCTTTATATGGTTATTTACATGCTATTAGTCCGCTAATGCAAGAGGGATGTGCTGTGCCTGATTTGTCTGCATCCTCTGAAACTATCTGTGGATATGATGATGTGACGATAGAATCCGGGCTTAATTCGGATGCAAAAACATTTATCTGGTATAAAGATGGGGTTGTTTTATCAAGTGAAACGAACCCTTCAATTACTGTAATTGAAGGTGGTTTGTATTCTGTTGATGTTGACAGTGCAGGCTGTGTAAGTTCTGACCAAATTTCAATTGATGCTGCTTTGAATGTTGATTTGGGTGAAGATAAGGTGTTATGTACGGAAACCGAATTTATTCTTGATGCTCAAAATAGTACCGTGCCGGGTATTACATATGAGTGGAGTACACTGGAAACAAGTCGTGAAATTGTGGTCAAAACAGCAGGTGAATATTCCGTTATTGTTTCTGCGCAACATTGTGCAAATGCTACCGATGCTGTTATTATTACGACTAATCTGCTTGAGGTTATCGGTGATACTATTTGTGAACCGGGAACAGCAACTTTGCAGGTAGTTGGCAGTGATTTATATTCTTGGTATGATCAATCTGTTGGCGGCGTGGAACTTGAAAGTGGAACAACCTATAATCCTTCTATAACCGAAACAAGTATGTTTTATGCTACTCAAACAACAGGTTTTTTAGGTGATCTCGGTAAACCAGAACAGGGTACAGGTGATGCATGGGGGTTGGGTGCTGCTGATTTAGGAGGTACAGATAAAATAAATAATGTTACGGTTTCGCAAGCTTTAACACTTGAAAGTATTGCCGTGTATGTGTCTGCTGACGGAACAGATGTTACTATAAATTTGTCACAAGGTGGAACCGTTGTGCATACAGCTACAGTTACCGGTCTTGATGCCGGCAAGCAGACTATTCCGCTTAATTTTAATCTTTTATCAGGTGATTACGTAATAGATGCTGTCGGAACAACAGGAGCTCTCGTGTTTGAAGCATCAGGTGCAGTTTTTCCTTACGAATATGCCGAGTATATTTCATTTACCTACAACGAAGATTGGCAAAGTGATTGGTATGGCTTATTCTATGATTGGCAGTTTTCAGCCGGGTCTTCCTGTGCTCGTACACCAGTCGAGGCGGTTATTGATTCAAATAATCCTTCTTGTACCGGAGAGCAAACGCAGGAAATAGAGCTGCAAGCAGGATGGAATTTGATTTCTACCTATATATTAGCTCAAGATAATAGCATTGAATCATTATTCGCTACACTTGATGTTAGGGTGGTAAAGAGCTCTTCAGGATTTTGGAAAAATGGACAGGAGCAACAATTTAATAGTGTGTCTACAATAGAACCAGGTAAGGGGTATTTGGTTTATATGAATAGTTTAGAGATTATGTCAATAACCGGAACAGCTATGGAAGAATCGTTTACTGTTCCTCAAGAAAACGGCTGGTTGCTTATAGGGTGCCCGTTTAAAAACACAAGTTCATTTGATACCTATTTTAATTCTTCAAATTGTACGGTGATTAAAAACTTTGAAGGCTTTTGGGAACCAGAATCGACTTTACCAAGTTTATCAGAAATGGTGCCTGGTAGAGGATATTATCTTTTGCGGTAATAGTGCTTTTTATGGATAAAAAAACGAAGCATAAATAACCATAAAGAACTCAGGTTATTAATAGCAAAGTATCTTTAGTCGATGTCATTTGCCCCCCAGTGCGCTTATATAATTATCATATTCTTTCGTGATTATAAAATATTATTTACCTGGAAATTATATTTTTATATGAAAATATGATATATGAATTTCTTTTTCTATTTTTGAATATGAAACATTCATAAAAACAGTTATTTTCTTGAATTTTAGAAATAGAAAGTTATGCAGATAGAGGGTAATATTTGTGCGTGTTAAGTAGGTTTCTTTTATTAAATGAAACACAGAATAAACGAAGAGATAATCGTTTTACAAAAAAAAGGGAACATGTTTATGTTCCCTTTTTATATGTATTGAAATGAGAAATAGTGTCTTATCTCATTTTTTTGTATGCATTTATCAGACCATTTGTCGAACAGTCGTGCGAGGCAACTTTTTCGTTTCCAGAAAGTTCGGGCAAAATGGCATTTGCTAATTGTTTGCCTAATTGTACTCCCCATTGGTCGAAGCTGAAAATGTTCCAAATAATGCCTTGTACAAATATTTTGTGTTCGTACATTGCGATAAGCGAACCAAGTGCACGTGGCGTAATTTGTTTTACCAAAATAGAATTTGTTGGTCTGTTTCCTTCAAAGACCATAAATGGTAACAATTCATCAATTTCTTCTTCAGATTTTCCGGCTTGTTTGAGTTCTTCACCTACCTGTTTGTCTGTTTTTCCCATCATCAATGCTTCTGTTTGTGCAAAGAAGTTCGATAATAGTTTTTGATGATGATCACTCAATGGGTTATGACTTTGTGCCGGAGCTATGAAATCGCAGGGAATTATTTTGGTTCCTTGGTGAATAAGTTGATAAAAGGCATGTTGTCCGTTTGTTCCGGGTTCTCCCCATATAATTGGACCAGTTTGGTAGTTTACTTTTTTACCGTTGCGGTCAACATATTTTCCGTTACTTTCCATATTTCCTTGTTGGAAGTATGCCGCAAATCGATGCATATATTGGTCGTATGGTAAAATTGTTTCGGTTTCTGCTTCGTAAAAGTTATTGTACCATATGCCGATAAGTGCTAAAATAACCGGAATGTTTTTCTCAAATGGCGTTTTTGAAAAATGATTGTCCATTGCATGAGCACCGTCTAATAATGCTTCGTAATTTTCAAATCCGATTGTGCATGCAATTGAAAGTCCTATAGCTGACCATAGTGAATATCGACCGCCTACCCAGTCCCAAAATTCGAACATATTTTTGGTGTCGATGCCAAAGTCTGAAACAGCTTGTGCGTTTGTGGAGAGTGCCACAAAATGATTTTTCACCGCATTTTCGTCCTGTGCTTTTTCTAAGAACCATGCTTTTGCCGATTCTGCATTTGCCATTGTTTCTTGCGTTGTAAATGTTTTTGACGCAACTATAAACAAGGTGGTTTCCGGGTTTAGACCTTTGAGTGTTTCCGCAATGTGTGTACCGTCTACATTTGATACAAAGTGAGCGTTTATATGTTCTTTTTTGTATGGTTTGAGAGCTTCTGTTACCATAAGCGGACCTAAATCGGAGCCGCCAATACCTATGTTTACAATGTCGGTAATTGCCTTTCCGCTATATCCTTTCCATGATCCCGAAATAATTTCTTCGGAGAATTGTTTCATTTGTGCCAATACACGGTTTACGTCGGGCATAACGTCTTTTCCCTCAGATAAAATAGGCGTGTTCGAACGATTCCGGAGTGCAATGTGCAAAACCGAGCGATCTTCTGTTTTATTAATTTTTTCTCCAGAAAATTCTGCTTGTATTGCTTCCGAAAGCTGACATTCTTGTGCAAGTTCAATAAGCAAAGAAAATACTTTTTCGTCTACTATATTTTTTGAAAAATCAACTAAAATATCTTCAAATGAGAGAGAATATGTTGAAAAACGTTCTGAATCATTTTCAAATAATTCTTTCATTTGCGTTTGTTGAAATTCAGTAAAATAGCTTTGTAATTCTTTCCAGCTTTGTGTGAAAGTAGGATTAATTTTTGGTAACATATAGTATGTATTTAATTAATAGTAAAATGTTAAATTGTTGCAAAATTAGTTTTTTTCTCGAATTATGGATTTTTTTGGCTTATAAAAAACAATTATATTTTTGTAATAATTCTGCCATTTCTTTTTGTAATTCCTGAGCTTTTATGCCGGCTGTTTCGGCAAATGTTGCCTCTGAGTCGGCAAAAATAATTCCTCGCGACGAATTAACCAGTAGTCCGCAGTCTTTGGTCATGCCATACTGTGCAACGTCTTGTAAGCTGCCTCCCTGACTGCCAACGCCCGGAACAAGGAGAAAATGTTCAGGAATAATTGTGCGAATTGAGTGGAGCATTTCAGCTTTGGTTGCACCTACAACGTACATCATATTCGAATTGTTTCCCCATTTCGATGAAGTTTCCAATACTTCTTGATACAGTGGTTTGCCGTCTTGTGAGGTAATGAATTGAAAATCAAAAGCTCCCTGATTTGAGGTTAGTGCAAGCAAAATTACCCATTTGTTGATGTAGGTTAAAAATGGTTGAACGGAATCGTATCCCATATATGGTGCAACGGTTACCGAGTCGAAATTCATCTGCTCAAAAAAGGTTTGTGCATACATTTTTGAGGTGTTTCCAATATCGCCGCGTTTTGCATCAGCAATGAGAAAAATGTCAGGATATTCGGAACGTAAGTACGATACCGTCTTTTCTAAACTCTGCCATCCCGCTATTCCGTTCGATTCGTAAAAGGCTATATTTGGTTTGTATGCAACGGTATATTGTGCGGTTGCATCTATAATTGCTTTATTGAATGCAAATACAGGGTCTGCCTCATTTAATAGGTGTTGGGGAAGTTTCGAACGCTCACTGTCGAGACCAACACAGAGGAAACTTTGTTTTTTTTGTATGTTTTCTATCAGCTCTTGTTTGTTCATATTTGTTTTTTTTGTAAAAATAGTTATTATCAATCAAACTGCTTCGTAAAATCTTTGTATTTTTGTTCACATTAATACAGAAAAACTATGACATCAACTCGACAAAATAAAGTGGCTCGTTTAATTCAACGAGATTTAAGTGATATTTTTCAAAAGGAATCTAAAAATTTATTCAATGGTGCCTTGGTGTCTGTGACAGTTGTACGGGTTTCTCCCGATTTGTCATTTGCAAAAGTTTATGTGAGTATTTTTGCTCCCGGAACCGATTCGACTGAAGCTGTTTTCGAATTGGTACAATCTCGTGTGAAAAAAATACGTGCTCTCCTCGCACAACGAGTGGCAAAACAATTACGTATAATTCCCGAATTAGCCTTTTTTGTTGATGATTCATTGGATTATGAAAAACGAATAGAAGATTTATTACGCTAATTATATACTAGGTTCAGATGAAAATGCTAATACAACTGAGATTATTTGATGGATGTTTTACAAATCTCACTGATGTGGTGGGAGTTTTTATCTTACAAAATTAATTTAAATTAACATATGAAGTACGATCCGATAAAACAAAAATTAGGTTCAATTTTTAACGCTCATCCTCTGTTACGTAAATTGTTTTATGTTTTGTTGGATATTCTGTTGTTGCGAACCTGGCATATCAAAAGGCACTTAAAAAAATGGGCACAACAAGCTCCTAAAAATTCGCATGTAATTGATGCCGGTGCAGGATTTGGGCAGTATGTGTACTTTATGAGCAAAAAATTTACATCATGGAACATTATTGGTGTTGATGTAAAAGAAGAACAAGTTACTGAGTGTAATAATTTTTTTGCAAAAATTGGAAAGAAAGATACGGTTCGGTATGTGAAAAATGATTTGACGAAATTTGTTTCCTCTAAACCTGCTGATATGATTTTGTGTGTGGATGTCATGGAACACATTTTGGAAGACCGTACTGTTTTTGAGAATTTTAATGCGTCACTTAAAAAAGGTGGTTTTTTGTTGATTTCTACCCCTTCGGACCAAGGAGGCTCTGATGTTCACGAAGACGATGATGAATCTTTTGTGGGAGAACATGTGCGAGACGGATATGCTGTGAGTGAAATTACTGAGAAATTATATACTGCCGGATTTTCACAAGTTGATGTGGCTTATTCATATGGTTCACCGGGAAAAATTTCATGGAAATTATCAATGAAATATCCCATTTTACTGGTTAATTTCTCTGCTCTTATGTATATACTTTTGCCTTTGTATTATATATGTGTGATGCCTCTTTGTGTGATATTGAATTTTATAGATCTTCATTCTGTTCACTCAAGTGGAACGGGTCTAATTGTTAAAGCATATAAATAATTTTATGCACATACCATTATATATAGCACGTAGGTATTTATTCAGTAAAAAAAGTAAAAATGCTATTAATTACATTACTGCAGTTTCTGTTGTTCTTGTTGCGGTAGTAAGTATGGCTCTCATTGTCGCAATGTCTGTATTCAATGGCTTGGCTCTTTTTGTTTCGTCATTATTCAATTTATTTGACCCGCAACTTAAAATTTCTCAGGCAAACGGAGATGTCTTTATTCCCGATTCTGCTTGGGTTCGAGTCGAACAGATACCTTCGGTTGCTTCGTATTCCGAAGTTTTGGAAGCCGATGTGTTAATTTCGTATAGTGAGAAACAATTAGTTGGAAAAATTAAAGGCGTCCCCAAACACTATACGCAAACATCCGATATCGATTCGGTTATAGTAGAAGGGGAGTTTGATATTTTTAATGATGTGGTAAACTACGTTGCCGTAGGGCAAGGCATAGTATATGATTTATCAATTGGCTTACATTTTCGTGATGCTTTGCATATTTATGCACCCAAACGCGAATCTTCGTTTAGCATCAATCCTACAGATGAGTTTAATCGTAAACATGCTTATCCAAAGGCAATTTTTGCGGTACAACAAGATATTGACCACAGTTATGTTCTTGCCCCATTATCATTTGTGCGAGACCTGTTGTCGTATTCCGAATCAGAAGTCTCAAGTATCGAGTTGCGATTATCTCCCGATGCTAATGAAGATGCGGTGATGTCAGAAATTCAAGATATTATCGGAGATGATTTTGTCGTCCAAAACAGAGAGCAACAACATGCATTTCTAAATAAAATTACTCAAACCGAAAAGTTAATTACATTTTTAATAGTGTCCTTTATTTTGGTTATAGCCTCGTTTAGTATTGTTGGGGCAATTACGATGCTTATGATTGAGAAATATAAAGATATTCAAATATTTAAAAGCATGGGAGCTCCTCGTTCATTGATTCAACGAATATTTGTATTCGAAGGCTGGATTATATCTATTGTGGGGGCATTTATAGGTATTAGTATCGGTTTAGCTGTTTCATTTATTCAGCAAGAATATGGTGTTATTGGTCTGGCAAATGCAGGTGGTAGTTTTGTGACCGATGCATATCCGGTTCAGGTTCAGTTTCAGGATGTCTTGTCTGTTCTTGCTATGGTACTTACCATCGGCTTTTTTGCGGCATATTATCCGGTTACATTTATGTCTAAAAAATATATATAAATGAACATAAATATAATAGATATAATAGTTCTTATTCCCTTTTTATGGGGAGCGTTTAAAGGATTTAAAAATGGCTTTATTTCCGAAGGTGGTACTGTTGCCGCTTTGATTTTGGGAATATGGACAGCCGTTAGATTTTCTGAACAAGGAGGAGATATTATTCAAGAATATTTTTCCGTTTCGGTACAATATAAAGAAATAATAGCTTTTGCCTGTATTTTTTTAATTGTGGTTATAATTTCTTTTTTTATAACAAAATTATTGCATAATCTGTTTAAAGCTATTTCATTAGAGTGGCTCAATAAATTGTTGGGAGTGGTGTTTGGTGCAGGAAAATATTTGATAATTCTTGCATTTTTATTTTTTCTTATTGAAACAATGACAATAAAATATTATGCCGAACCAATTGCTGTATTAGACGAATCATTGTTTTTTAAACCAATGACTGAGTTCGCGGAAATGTTATTAGAAGGTAACATTACCCTTCCCGATATTCATATACCATCTTCAAAAGAAATACTCTCAAATTAGTATCGAGAGTAGAAAGACGAGAGTCTACTTGAAATCTGATCGTAAATAGGTTTGGTGAATTCTACAAATAAATCTTGAGGGTCAGGAGGGCGCACTTCCCGTTGTTTGGTAAGTTTTATTTGATATGAAGACAATGCTCGTTCATCACCATTATATCTTCCCCATGTTGTTTCCCAAATAAATTCTCCCGGCATTTTGTCTTGCATAAGTACTTTTTTGCTGTGGAATTCAATAATTCGAATATCAACCAAGCCTTTCGAAATAAGGGTTTTTGTGTATTGAGTAAAATCTGCCGAAACTCTGTTGTAAACTGTTTCTTTTGTGCCGTCTGACTTGGTGTGTGTGCCAACGGAAACGCTGTCTTTACTGGTGAAAGTTTGTGTTTTTTCTTTAATAATGGTGTTTCCCACAACAAAATCATCAAATTGAATGCGAATAATGTGGTTGGGTTTAATTTTTAGTTTATTCGCTTCTTGAGGTAAATACAAGACTACAAATTCTTTTCTTTCAAACAAATCGTTGATGAATGCTTGCACATTGTTTTGAAAAAATGCAGCACTTATTTCCAAACGACCGGCTCCGACCGGAATTTGTTCGAGAACAACAATGAGAGTTGCAAGATCTTTTGATTCAGGTAAGAGTTTTTCGGTATCTTTGTATCCGCCGATTAAATTATCTGCTTTTTTGAATAGAAAATATGCTTCGCGGGCATGTTCACGAGTGTTTTTTGCTAATTCTTTTTTTCCGACAATATAACATTCTTCAGCTGCTTTTTCTTTTGCTTGCGGCAACTCATTGTCGTATCGAAGCGGTGAGGGGATAATTTTACGTGCAGCTGGGCAACGTGAAATATCGTCTGCTAAGGTATTTGCAGACTCCATATAGTTAACAATCGTATTCCATTTGAACGAATCATTACTTTTTTTTGCAATTTCAATTTGTTCTTTAATATACGAAATAGCAAGAGGGTATGCCTGTTTGAGAACTTTTCGAGCTTTCTTGTTTTGCGGTCGTTTGCGAAGTTTATCTACCGATTTGTAGACCGCGGCAGAGTAATAACCTTTTTCGAGTTGTTTTTTGCCGGTGCAATTGTATAAACCAAGACTGAGAATTGAAACGCTGATAACAAAGAGGAAAATATTTTTCATAATAATAAGGTTTTTTTTCTGAGCCTCAAAAACAAAAGTGATGCCGAAAATTTTAATAATTTAAAACTATTTTAAATACAAAGATATTTTTTTTGTAATAAATTTACGTTTTTTATGCTATAAAATGAATGTAGCGTATATAAAAAAAGTATTTTTGTTAAAAATTAGTATACATGAATTATAGAGATAATCTCCGAGAAAAAAAACGTATTGTAATTAAAATAGGAACATCATCATTAACATTTCCTAATGGACGTTTAAATTTTTCTCGTATCGAACACATGTGTAAAGTTATTGCTCAACTCAAGCAACAAGGAAAAGAAATTGTATTGGTTTCGTCCGGATCTATAGCTGTGGGGGTGAGTAAATTGGGGAAGAAAAAACGTCCCGACACCATTCCCGGAAAACAGGCTGCTGCTGCGGTTGGTCAAGCTGTTTTGGCAAAAATATATCGAAAATTTTTTGATGTTCACTCTATTTATGTCGGGCAAATTCTTATTACCTACGATGTAATAAAAGATGATGAAAAACGACAAAATGCGGAAAATACTTTTGAAAAATTATTTGAAATAGGAGCTGTCCCTATTGTAAATGAAAATGATACTGTTGCCACCGACGAGATAGAAATAGGCGATAACGACCGTCTTTCTGCAATGGTTGCCGGTATTTGTAAAGCCGATTTATTGGTTATGCTATCTGATATTGACGGTTTTTTTGATGAAGATCCGCGAAAAAATAAGAATGCGCAACGTGTTTCGGTCGTAAAAAGTGTCGATGAGTCAATTATGAATTCGGCAGGACAGAGCGGTTCGAGTTTTGGAACCGGCGGAATGTCAACCAAAATTTTAGCAGTTTCTATTTGTCATTCCTATGGAATAGATACTATTATTGCAAATGCCGATAAACCGGAAATTCTTTTTCCTATTCTTGAGGGAGAAGATATTGGAACCTTGTTTGTTGCACCTCATTAATTTTACTTTTTAGATATCTTTGTGTGCGGAAAAGCATTGCGTAGCTCATGTTTTTTTATGTTTTATTTCACAAGAATAGATAATTGCTTGTTTTAAAATCTTTGAGCCATAACTAAGAAAAATCGTACTTTTGTAAGCTCAAAAAGTGAGGATTCTAAATCTTTCATTTTATTATTTCAAGTTTAATTTTTTTTTAATACGATAGGCTAATGAGTAAGATACAGTTAAGCGAACACGACATCGATAATATTACAATCAGATTTACGGGAGATTCAGGTGACGGTATGCAGTTGGTTGGAACATTGTTTTCGGAAACTTCCGCTTTAATCGGAAATGATATTTCTACGTTTCCTGATTATCCATCAGAAATTCGTGCTCCGCAAGGAACCGTTTCCGGTGTTTCGGGTTTTCAGGTTCATTTCGGGAAAAAGAAAATAAACACCCCCGGTGACTATGCCGATGTGTTGGTTGCTATGAATCCTGCCGCATTAAAGGCAAATTTGAAGTGGGCAAAACAAGGAGCAACAGTTATTGTTGATGCAGATACTTTCTCAGAGAAAAATCTCGCTAAAGCCGAATATGAATTGAATCCATTGGAAGATGGTTCGTTAGCTTCATATAATGTTATCCAGGCACCTATAACCAGTCAAACACAGGCTGTTCTTGAGGATTCGGGACTTGATAATAAAAGTGTACTACGATGTAAGAATATGTTTGCCTTAGGTATTACGTATTGTATTTTTCATCGTCCTTTAGATTTTACGAATGCTTTTTTTGAGAAAAAATTTGCAAAATACCCTCAAGTTATTGAAGCTAACAAACGCGTTTTACGCGAAGGTTATATTTTTGCCGAAAATACGCATGCATTAGGTTCAATACATATTTCTCCTGCTAATATTGAAAAGGGCTTGTATCGAAATATGAACGGAAATGCTGCTACTGCCTGGGGACTTATGGCCGGAGCAGAAAAATCTGGTTTACCATTGTTTTTGGGCTCATATCCTATTACACCGGCATCTGAAATTTTACATGAATTATCGCAATATAAAAATTTAAAAGTACGTACTTTTCAAGCTGAAGATGAGATTGCCGGTATTTGTACCGCAATTGGTGCTTCGTATGCGGGAAGTATGGCGGTAACAACAACTTCGGGACCGGGGTTAGCTCTGAAAGGTGAAGCTATCGGTCTTGCCGTGATGATGGAATTGCCTCTTGTTATTGTTAATGTGCAACGTGGTGGACCATCTACCGGATTGCCAACCAAAACAGAACAGTCCGATTTAATGCAGGCTTTATACGGCAGAAATGGCGAAGCTCCGTGTATTGTTCTAGCTGCGAGTACGCCGGCTAATTGCTTTGATTATGCATTTAAAGCTGTAAAAATGGCTCTTGAGCTTATGACACCGGTTATTTTATTAACTGATGGTTTCTCGGCAAATGGTTCTTCTCCGTGGAAAATTGTAAAAATGGATGATTTACCTTCAATAACACATCGTCAGATTACGAAAAAAACTTCTGAAAATACAGCATTCGAACGTACTGATGAGTCTTTAGCAAGAAATTGGGTTATTCCGGGTACTCCCGAATTAATGCACCGTATTGGTAGTCTCGAAAAAGATTATGTAACCGGTCAGGCTTCACACCTGCCTGAAAATCACCAGAAAATGGTTGATCTCCGTCAGGAAAAAGTTGAGCGGGCAGTATCTTCCGTTCCCGATTTACAACTTGTGGGTGATGATTCAGGTGATGTGTTGGTTGTTGGCTGGGGTGGAACATATGGTTATTTGGTTTCTGCGGTAGATGAATTAATTGAAGGTGGAAAAAAAGTGAGTTTGGCTCATTTCAATTATATTAATCCGCTTCCCGAAAATACGGCAGATCTTTTTTCAAAGTTCAAAACAATACTTGTGTGTGAACTTAATAAAGGTCAATTTGCTGACTTTTTACGTATTAAGATGCAAGAGTTTGATTATGAGCAGTATAATAAAGTTCAAGGTTTGCCTTTTACTGTAGAAGAAATTAAAGAAACGTGTGAACAATATTTATAACAGAAAAAAATGAATACAGTGGAATCATATACAGCAAAAGAATTAAAAAGCAGTGTTAGTGTAAAATGGTGTGCAGGTTGTGGCGATCATGCTCTGCTCAATGCTTTGCAACGTGCAATACCCGAAACGGGAGTAGCAAAAGAAAATGTTGCGGTTGTTTCCGGTATTGGCTGTTCGTCGCGGTTACCATATTATATGGAAACGTATGGAATGCATACAATTCATGGGCGTGCATCAGCAATTGCTTCGGGATTGAAATCTGCAAACCCTGATTTACAGGTGTGGCAAATTACCGGTGATGGCGATTGTATGGCAATTGGCGGTAATCATTTTATTCATGCAGTACGACGAAATATTGATATCAATATTATCCTTTTTAATAATCAAATTTATGGTTTAACAAAAGGACAGTATTCGCCAACGTCACTGAAAGGACAGGTGACCAAAACATCTCCCTATGGTACTATTGAACAACCATTTAATCCCGGAGAACTCGTTGTTGGTGCTCATGGACAATTTTTTGCACGGGCAATAGATAATAATATTCCTTTAATTAAAGATTTGTTTGTGCTTGCTGCGAAACATAGAGGAACGTCTGTTGTGGAAGTCTTGCAAAATTGTGTGATTTTCAACAATGGTGCTCATGATTATATTGGGGATAGAAATGAAAAGGAAAATCGTCAACTATTTTTGGAGCATGGTAAACCGATGATTTTTGGTAAAAATAAAGATAAGGGAATAATTCTGAACGGAATAAATCTTGAAGTCGCAACAATCGGCGAAAATGGTATTACCGAAGATGATATTCTTGTACACGATGCTAAAAACCCGAATCCGATGATTCATATGGGACTAATAAATATGCAAACTCCCGAATTTCCGGTAGCAATGGGGGTGATTCGTGATGTTGATGTTGAAACATATACCGATTTGTTGGTGCAACAAGAACAAGAAATTTCTGAAAAAGCTACTATTCACTCTATGGAAGAATTGTTTATGAGTGGTGATGTGTATGAAATTAAATAAATGGTGTAATTGATATAGTGATAATAAAAAAAGCCGGAAATTAATTTCCGGCTTTTTTTATGCACATTTTTTTATTTTCTGCGTTAAATCATTTCACAATAACTCAATATTATTCAATAATTTACCTTGATAAACAGCTTTATTTATTAATCTGAACTCGAAAAATTTGAACTCAGGTTATAAATAAGCTTGAAATGCCCTTTATGAGAATAAATAGCACATCTTA
>JAQICB010000085.1 GCA_027858745.1 Bacteroidales bacterium | reverse complement strand
CTGCGTTAAATTATTTCACAATAGCTCGCTATTATTCAATAATTTGCCTTGATAAACAGCTTTTTATATCCATCTGAACTCGAAAAATTACGTCGAACTCAGGTTAATAGAATACGACACATTTGCAAGTTCATATTGTCGATACGGACGAGCATCTGCATTTTCTCTCACATACAGAGCCTTCCCGGTTTTTTGCCCGATAGCTGCGAGCAAATAATCAGCCTTTTCTTTCGCAGCAACAATAGCCTCTACCCTCACCTCTTTTTTAATTTTCTCAATCTCTGAATGACTTACGTGTGAAATACGAGCATCGTTAATATGAATAGTTTGTAATTTTTCGAAAACTTTACTAACCATGTCGGCATTTTCAACTTTCAATAAATAATACGTTTGAGAAATAATATCCTCACGAAACCAAGAAACGTTCTTTAATTGTAATATGAATAAATATTTCATCGGGTATTACTTCACGTTCGGCTGTTCCCGTAAGTTCAACGACAGGAAGGACCTCGTTGCTTTGTGTTGTAATTTGAGCCAAACCAACAGAAGCAAAAAAAATACACAAGACAAAGGGAAGAATAAAAAAAAATTTCATAACTTTACATTTCATATTCTGCACAAAATACATAAAAAAAGCGAGTAAACAGAAATGCATACTCGCTTTTTTACATGTTTCACAAAATTAAACATTTAATCACACAAAAAACATTGATAAAACAACTGATCAATATATCCTTCGGGAGTTAAAATCCAAGTTTTTTTTGTTCCTGTATGTACAAAATTAAGTTTTTCAAAAAGATGCAAACTGGGGGTATTAATAACCGATATCTCAGCATATAATTGACTCAAAAACAACACATCTTTTGCATATTTTTTTATGCAGGCAACAGTATGTTGTGCATATCCTTTATTTTGATAATCAGAAGCAATAAACACACCTATTCCACATCGTTTATTATGAGGGTCAAAATCAAACAAATCAAGCATACCAACAGTAGTTGAAACATCTTTGACTTCAATCATTAAACGCAATTGTTTAACAGAATAAATATCTAAATGAGAGGCATCTATATATTTCTGCAAAATATTACGAGAAAAAGGGGTCACCGTCGAACTAACAAGCCAAATATCTGAATCATTCTCCCAATTATACAATAAATCAATATCATTTGGCTCAAGAGCTCGAAGTTTAATTCTATCTGTTTCTAATACGTGATGATATATCATACATAAAAAAATTAAGGAAACATTTTAAACATATATCGTTTCTATAATAAAATAATATATATTTGCAATAAAATTCATTTTAACATAAAAAACTATTTTTTTAACACAAAACTTACATCAAGAGTGAGTTTTTTAATAAAAAAATAAGGCATTTTCAAATGCAAACTATATCTTTGCAAGCACATTAAAAAATTAATACTAGAATATGGCTGAAAAGCAAAAAACACTCAAATCTGAAGCAGTTTTCAAAGGAATTGGGTTACATACAGGTAAACACATGACGGCAAAAGTTTTGCCAACAGAAGCAAATTTCGGTATAAAATTTAAACGCGTTGATATTGACAAACAACCAATAATTCCCGCATTGGCAGAATATGTTGTTGATACTTCTCGGGGAACGGTTATTGGCAAAAATGACGTAACTGTAAGCACTATAGAGCATCTATTAGCTGCAATGGCCGGATTGCAAATTGACAATGCATTGATAGAAATTGACGGACCTGAAGTGCCTATTCTCCATGGAAGTGCAAAAGTGTTCTATGAAGGGCTCGAAAAAGCAGGTGTTCAAGATTTGGAAGAAGATAAAAAATATTACGAAATTCAAGAAAAAACAACATACCTTGAAGAAGACAGAGGTGTTGAAATTGTTGCGTACCCAAGCGACAGTTTCTCAGTTGACGTACGAATTAGTTATGAGTCCCCGATTCTTCACAACCAATATGCATCATTGCATTCATTAACCGATTTTCATAAAGAAATTGCAAGTGCGCGAACGTTTTGTTTTTTCAGAGAAATTGAAACACTTGCAAAAAATAATCTCATAAAAGGTGGCAGTCTTGATAACGCAATTGTGTTTGTTGACCATGAAACCACACAAGATGAGATAAACAGAATATCAGAATTATTCAACAAAGAAGATATTCGCATAGACAAGCAAGGAATATTAAATAATATACAATTACACTACCCCAACGAGCCTGCTCGCCATAAATTACTTGATGTAATTGGTGATTTAATGCTCACGGGAATGCCTATCAAAGGGCATATTATAGCAACAATTCCCGGGCATAAAGCAAATACAGAATTTGCAAAAATTTTACGAAAAGATATTAAAAGCAAACGAGGTCCGCAAGCTCCTAAAATTGAAATGCTCGCAGATCCGATTGTTACAAATGAAGGCATAAAAAACATATTACCACACAGATATCCATTTCAACTGGTAGACAAAATAATGTCTATTAATACAGATGAAATTATTGGTGTGAAAAATGTTACAAGCAACGAACCTTTTTTTGTTGGACACTTCCCTGAAGAGCCTGTAATGCCGGGAGTTTTACATGTCGAAGCTATGGCACAATGTGGTGGGATTTTAGCTTTGTGGAATGAAGATGAGCCCGAAAAATGGTCTACCTATTTTATAGGAATGGATAAAATAAAATTTCGTAGAAAAGTTGTTCCCGGAGATGTTTGTGTCTTTCGACTCAAACTTCTTTCACCAATACGAAGAGGCATTGTTCACATGTTAGGACATACCTTTGTTGGAGAACACTTAGTAACAGAAGCAGAATTAATGGCTCAAATAATTAAAAATAAATAAATATATGGCAGAACCTACAGCATATATACATCCAGATGCGAAAATTGGTAAAAATGCAACCATTTCTCCTTTTGCATATATTTCTGAGGATGTGGAGATTGGTGATGGAACGTGGATAGGTCCCAACGTGACTATATTTAACGGCGCACGAATTGGAAAAAATTGTCAAATATTTCCCGGAGCCGTCATTTCGGCAATACCACAAGATTTAAAATTTGAGGGGGAATACACCACAACTGTTATTGGAGACAATACTGTTATACGTGAATGTGTAACAATTCATCGTGGCACAAAAGATAAATTAAAAACGGTAGTTGGTAAAAACTGTCTGCTTATGGGATATGTGCATATAGCTCACGACTGCATCGTTGGTGACAATTGCATTTTTGCAAATTACGCAGCTCTTTCAGGACATTGCATTGTAGGTGATTTTGCAATTTTAGAAGGCATGGCTGCTGCACCACAATTTATTCATATTGGCAAACACGCATTTATAGGTGGTGGTACTATTGCTCGAAAAAATGTTCCTCCATACGTAAAGGCTGCTCGTGAACCTATTAGTTATATGGGCATTAACGCTGTTGGACTCAGACGAAGAGGATACTCAGAAGAACAAATCAACACCATTCAAGATATCTATAGAATCTTATTTCAAAAGGGCTTAAATATTTCACAAGCTTTAGAAATAATTTCCAAAGATTTTGAAGACACAGAATTTCGACAAGAAATAATATCTTTTGTGAAAGAATCTGATAAAGGAATTATCAACAGAGGATAGGAAAATAGTATAATGAATAGTACATTTCCTAAAAATATTTTTTTTACCTGCATTTTATTTATCGGAATAGTTTCCTGTTCTTCACAACAATCAGAATCATATTCTGAATTTTCAGGCAACACGCAGGGCACAACATATAGAATAATTGCCAAACATTCTGTTAATGCAGATAGTCTTGCTCAAGAAATTCAATCTTTATTGAAAAATTTCGAAACTGTTTTTAGCAATTACAATCCACATTCTCTTATCTCTCAAAGTAATTCACAGAAAAATTTTCAGTTCACAGACTCTTTATTTTTCTACTTCATAAAAAAATCACAGTTTTTTTATGAACTCACTCATGGTGCTTTTGACATAACCGTTGCCCCCATTGCAAATGCATGGAAGTTCGGCTATGCCAATGACAGCATAATGCCTTCAGGAGATAGTATTGATAAAATCATGAAGTATGTGGGAATGAATCTTATAACAATTGGTTCAACACACCTAATAAAAAAAGACGAGCGAACACAAATAATAAGCAATGCTATAGCTCAAGGATACACCTGCGATATAATTGCCGAATATTTTACATCTCTGGGAATTAAAGATTTTTTAATAGATGTTGGCGGCGAAATGCGGGTTCAAGGAGTTAATCCACAGGGTAAATTGTGGCAAATCGGCATTCAAACACCACGAGAAGGTGCATCATCAACAGATTTTATGCTTATTGTTCCCTTGAACAATAAATCAATAGCAACCTCCGGAAATTATCGAAAATATTACATCAAAAACGGAAAAAAATATTCTCATACTATTAATCCTAAAACAGGGTATCCGATTACACATAACTTATTGAGTGCTTCCATAATTACCGAAGAATGCATTGACGCTGATGCTCTTGCAACCTCATGTATGGTAATAGGTTTAGAAAAAGCTCAAATATTTTTTACCGAGCATCCTGAATATCAAGGAGTTTTAATATACGAAGAAGCTGACTCTCTACAAACATATATTACTCCCGAACTCTCAGAAAAAGTGATATTTTCATCACAATAAAATCTTTTATATAAAAGTTAATATGATTATCCGTATATTAACCTAATTTTATTATCTTTGCAAAAAAACATATATTATGAATCTAATAGAATTTATAACACAATACCCGGACGAAGAAAGCTGTAAGCAAAAATTC
>JAQICB010000027.1 GCA_027858745.1 Bacteroidales bacterium | reverse complement strand
AACAACATGCACACATGAATACATTTACAAAAAACAACTATTTTGCTGATGTGCAGCTGAAATAACAGCTGTGTAGATAGTGGTTATATTAATACGTACTTGTGGATATATACTAGTTATAGCCAATGCTAAAAAATCATAAAATATGCAACCTAAATTCAATAATAATAATAAAGAATTTTTATAACGTATCTTTACAATATAAAGCAACAAAAATAGTGTTTGAAAAAGCGGCATAAAATGAATATTGACTTATAGCTGTATTTAGGACTAGACTTTTCACTAACAATAACTTTACTATGAACATTCAGGATAAATCCAAGGAAAAACTCATAAGTGAGTTGAAGAAATTACAACAAGAAAATAGTATATTAAAGGCTTTAAAAGGAAAACGTGCGGATGAGTTAATCATTACTAAAAAAGAGAAAGATAATCGTGAAGATGAATTAATCGTTACTAAAAAAGAGAAAGATAATCGTGAAGATGAGTTAATCATTGCAAACAAAGAACTTGCTCATCAAAACGAATTGAAGGAAAAACGAGCAGCAGAGTTGATCATCGCCAAAGAACAAGTAGAACAAAGTGACCGTTTAAAATCTGCATTTCTTGCCAATATGAGTCACGAAATTCGTACTCCCATGAATGGTATTCTTGGTTTCGCCGAACTATTGAAAGAACCAAACTTAACGGGTGAAGAACAACAAAAGTACATCAGGATTATCGAAAAAAGTGGTGCTCACATGCTCAATATTATCAATAATATTGTCAGTATTTCAAAAATAGAATCAGGTCTAATGGAAGTTAACATAAGTGAATCAAATATTAACGAGCAAATTGAATATATTTATACCTTCTTCAAACCAGCGGTTGAAGGCAAGGGAATGCGAATCTTATTTAAAAATTCTTTGCCTTTAAGTAAAGCTATCATTAAAACCGACCGAGAAAAATTATATGCCATTTTAACCAACCTTGTAAAAAATGCCATTAAGTACAGCGAAGCAGGTTCAATAGAATTAGGATATGACAAAAAAGGTGAAGACCTTGAATTTTACGTCAAAGATTCAGGCATTGGTATTGATAGTAACAGGCAGGAAGCAATTTTTGAGCGCTTTATTCAGGCTGATATTTCCGATAAAATGGCTCGGCAAGGTGCAGGATTGGGTTTATCAATTTCTAAAGCCTATGTGGAAATACTTGGCGGCAAAATTTGGGTACAAAGCGAAAAGGGTTTAGGGTCGACCTTTTACTTTACTATTCCCTACGCTACTGAAATACTGAAAACAGACGAAATTGCAAACGGTACCACCAACGGCGTGATGGAGCTTCAAATTAAAAACCTAAAAATATTAATTGTTGAAGACGACGAAACATCAGATATACTCGTAAGCCTTATGCTTAAAAAAATGAGTAGGGAAATCCTAAATGCAAGAAACGGTCTTGAAGCCATTGAACTTTGCAGCAATAATCCTGATATTGATTTGATATTAATGGATATTAAAATGCCTGTAATGGACGGATATGAAGCTACCCGACAAATACGCCAATTTAATAAAGATGTAATTATCATTGCGCAAACAGCTTATGGACTTACTGGTGACAGAGAAAAAGGAATAATAGCGGGATGTAATGCATATCTTTCGAAACCGATTATAAAAAATGAATTAATGTCGTCGATAAAACAATATGTCATTAACTAAACATGACTCAAATTGTTAAAAAATGAATGAAAATAAAGCACATGGCTTAATACGCAATAAAAAACATAGGGTAGAAAGTGCTAAATTTGAACGACATAACATTTAATAAACGGCTCGATAACTTGATAGGTAGGTGCTTTGAAATGCCCTACGTTTCTTATTGCCACCGATATATAGAATTAAAATAATTACATTGTGCTAACAACAGTAGCTGACGCACAAGCCTCATTTTTCATGAAATTTTTGTGTTTATTAAAGTTTTTTTAAGCCCTTCATTTTTTTTCGACCGGTATTATTTTGTGACTTTTTAAAGGCTTATTTCAAAAAATATGCTGCCGCTTCAAAAATGATAGAAATATGTGATAAAAAATCATTTTTCTAGAGAAAAATATGTAAATTTAGTGAAAATTCAGAAATAGCCGTGAGATTTTTTTTTAGACAAGCAGCCCTTAGAACCAATCCTTGAAGACAAACAGCCTTTAATAATAAAAACACATTATGAATATCCAGGACAAAACCAAGGAAGAACTCGTAAGTGAGTGGAAAAAATTAGAACAAGAGAATAAATCTCTCAAGAATTTGTATAATGAAATCTCTCGATTGAGAACTGTAGAGGTGTCTTTGATTGCTTCCGAAATCCGGTATCGCAGGCTTTTTGAATCTGCAAAAGATGGCATACTTATTTTGGATTCAGAAACGGGTAAAATTGTTGATGTGAATCCATTTTTAATCAATTTATTGGGTTTTTCTTACGAACAATTCATTAAAAAAGCAATCTGGGAAATAGGTTCTTTTAAAGATATAATTGCTAATCATGATAAATTTTTAGAACTACAGAAAAGAAAGTATGTCCGTTATCATGATTTACCTCTTTTAACTAACTATGGACATATAATTCATGTTGAGTTCGTTAGCAATGTGTATGAGTCTAATAATAAAAATGTTATTCAATGCAATATTCGTGATATAAGTTCGCAAATTGAAATTGAAAAGGATTTAATTAAAGCCAAAGATAAAGCAGAAGAAAGTGACCATTTAAAATCAGCATTTCTTGCTAATATGAGTCATGAAATCAGAACCCCTATGAACGGTATTCTTGGGTTTGCTGAATTGCTTAGAACCCCTAATCTTACAGGCGAGGAGCAACAAAAGTATATTCAAATCATAGAGAAAAGTGGTGCTCGCATGCTTAATATTATCAATGATATTGTGAGTATTTCAAAAATAGAATCGGGTCTGGCGGAAGTTAATTTAACAGAATCAAATATTAACGATCAAATCAAATATATTTATACCTTCTTTAAACCAGAGATTGATAATAAGGGAATACAGTTTCTATATAAAACACCTTTGCCTTTCAGTAAAGCTATTATTAAAACTGATCGAGAAAAAATATTTGCTATTTTAACCAATCTTGTAAAAAATGCCATAAAATATAGCGAAAAAGGTTCAATAGAATTGGGGTATCATAAAAAAGACAAATATCTTGAATTTTATGTCAAAGATTCCGGAATTGGTATTGATAGCACCAGACAGAAGGCAATTTTTGAGCGTTTTGTTCAAGCAGATGTTTCCGATAAACATGCGTTTCAGGGTGCCGGTTTGGGATTGTCAATTTCTAAAGCTTATGTGGAAATGCTTGGCGGTAAATTATGGGTTGAAAGCCAAACGGGAATAGGTTCAACCTTTTATTTTACTATTCCTTATACTATTGAATTGCAAGAACCTGTAGTAAATAAAAATGATACTGTCAACATTAAATTGAAAGTTAGAAATCTTAAAATACTAGTTGTTGATGAAGATGAAACATCTGATTTACTCCTAAGTATTATGCTTACAAAAATAAGTCGGAAAATCCTTCATGCAAGAAGTGGACTTGAAGCTATTGAACTTTGCCGTAATAATCCTGATACGGATTTGATATTAATGGATATTAAAATGCCTGTAATGGATGGATATGAGGCTACCCGACAAATACGCCAATTTAATAAAGATGTAATTATTATTGCTCAGACAGCTTATGGTCTTGCGGGGGATAGAGAAAAAGTAATAGAAGCTGGATGTAACGAATATCTTGCAAAGCCGATAAGGAAAAATGAATTTATGTCATTAATACAACGATATTTTGTTAAATAAGGCTCAAATAATAAGAAGCACAAGTCTATAAACCTGAGTTCGATATAATTTTTTAGGTTCAGAACGCTTATAAAAAGTCTGTTCACGATTTGCCTTGATGATAGAATTTCACGGAAAAATGAGTCGTGATTATTAGACGCCTTTGTATTAGTTTTTTGAGACAAAAATAATTTTACAAGCAAATTTTCAGTTTCATATTCGATAATAGAGTACCGATTAAAAGCTTGATAATTTTTTCTGTTTATTCGGAAAAAACGGTACTTTTATTGAAAATTTAGAAATGACGTGAGGTTTTTAGACAAACTGTTGTTGTTGCTAATTAATAAAAAAAATAAGACACTTAAAACAAGTCGTACATGAGAAAATTGCATATTCTATTATTTTTCATGGTATTAATTTTGATATCATGTAATAAAACGAGTAATAATAAAATTGAAGTTGTCAACTTGATTGAAACATCTAAAAGTTGGGACGGGACCAAGCTTCCTAATTACCTTAATGGTAAACCAAAAATAACAGTTTTAAGAATAACTATACCACCAAAAACAAAATTGAAAACCCATAAACATCCTGAAATCAATGCGGGCGTTTTATTAAAAGGAACTTTAAGAGTTATTACTGAGCATAATGATACGCTAAACCTTAAAGCAGGTGATCCAATTGTTGAAGTTATTAACACTTGGCATTATGGGGAAAATTTAGGTGCTGAACCGGCTGAAATAATTGTATTTTATGCTGGAGTCGAAGGAAATCTTATAACCGTTCATAAAGAAGATAATCATTAATTTACATAAAATCAGCTACTATAATTAGGAATTTAAGAGGCGTGCAATACACAGTGAAAATTCCCGGTTGAACTTAATCTATAGCTTTGTTTTAAACGGGGAATATTTTAAAAATAAAGGGGCGCTTCAAAAATATAATAAAATAAAAACCAAATTAGAGTTTCCTTATTTTTCAAATTCAGTAATACTGCTTTTTTTAATCTTTTAACCTGAGTTCGATATAATTTTTTATATTACATTTGCATCAAAATATATTCAATATACTATGGCTCATAATTCATTGTTAGAAAAACTTGAAAGTTTACGTCTCAAGTTCGAGGAGGTAGAACAGCAAATTACCGATCCGGAAATAATTGCCGATCAAAAACGTTTTGTGCAATTAAATAAGGAGTATAAAGAATTGCAACATATTGTCGAAGCGTACCACACGTACAAAAATATTTTAGATAACATTACCAGTACTAAAGAAATGTTGGCTGAAGAAAATGATGCTGAAATGCGTGAAATGGCAAAGGATGAACTTGACGAGTTGCAGGATAGAGTTCCTGAACTTGAGGAGGATATAAAATTATTATTAATACCGAAAGATCCACAAGATTCTAAAAATGCTATTCTCGAAATTCGTGCGGGAACAGGGGGCGATGAGGCTTCGTTGTTTGCCGGTGAGTTGTACCGAATGTATGTAAAATATTGTGAACATAGAAATTGGAGAATTTCTATGACCAGCTCTACTGAAGGTACGCAGGGTGGGTACAAAGAGATAATTGCGAATGTTACGGGCGATGGTGTATATGGTGTTTTGAAATATGAATCGGGTGTACATCGGGTGCAACGGGTTCCGCAAACAGAAACGCAAGGACGGGTGCATACCAGTGCTGCAACTGTAGCTGTGTTGCCTGAGGCTGAAGAGTTCGATATTGAGTTAAATATGAGTGATGTTCGGAAAGATACGTATTGTTCTTCGGGACCGGGTGGTCAGTCGGTAAATACAACGTATTCGGCAATTCGTCTTACACACACTCCAACCGGTATTGTGGTAACTTGTCAGGACGAAAAATCGCAGTTGAAAAATCTCGATAAAGCAATGAAGGAATTACGGTCTCGTCTCTATAGTCTTGAATATGAAAAGCATTTGAATGAGATATCTTCCCAACGAAAAACAATGGTGTCTACCGGTGACCGTTCTGCAAAAATTCGTACCTACAATTATCCGCAGGGGCGGGTAACAGATCATCGAATAAATTTAACTTTATATAACTTACCCGCAATTCTTGATGGTGATTTGAATGAAATTATTAATAAACTGATTGTTGAGGAGAATGCGGAACGCTTAAAAGCCAGTGATTTGTAAATGATTGATGATTCTTTATATATACGCATCACATCACTTTTTTCGAAATATTCTTCCGAAACAATATCTCGTATAGAACCACTAACAGCTGCGGGTTCGCCTCGTAGTTATTTTCGTGTTTTTTCTGCTCAGGGAAAAACAACAATTGCGTGCAAAGGCACCCAACTCGCCGAGAATCAGACATTCTTGTATTTCTGTTCATTTTTTTATGACAAGGGATTGCCTGTGCCACAGGTTTTGGCAACGGAAGAGGAGCCGTGGATGTATTTGTTGGAGGATTGTGGTACAATTGATTTGTTGTCTGCGAAAAAACATTTTACTCCCGAGCAAACAATGACAGCATACAAACAAGTTTTACAAGACCTCATACAATTTCAAATTCAGGGTTCAGACTGTGATTTTTCACAAACTTTTGTGCGTTCCGAGTTCGATGAAACTGCTATGAAGTGGGATTTGTCCTATTTTAAATATTACTATCTGAAACTTTCTGGCGTGGAATGTAATGAGCAAAAATTGGAGGAGGATTTCAATACACTTATTGCTTTTTTGTCTCAAACCGACCATTCATTTTTTATGTATCGCGATTTTCAGGCTCGTAATATTATGGTGCAAGACGATTCGTTTCGGTATATCGATTTTCAAGGAGCTATGAAAGGTCCTTTGCAGTACGATGTGGTTTCGTTGTTGTACCAAGCAAAAGCAGAACTTAATACAGAAGTTAGGCACGAGTTGTTGCGCTACTATATCGCTGAAATACAAAAGCATACAGAAATAGATTCGCGCAAATTTTATGAGATTTTTCAAGGATTTGTCTTGTTGAGAATTTTACAAACACTCGGTGCTTATGGTTTTCGAGGTCTAATTGAGCGAAAACCTCATTTTATTACGAGTATTCCCACTGCTGTTGAAAACCTACAACAGCATATTAAAGTGTTAAAACCAATAATTTCTTTACCGTATTTATATTCAATTGTAGCCGAATTGCCGGCTATTCAAAAGTTATGAGCTATGAGTATACCAAAACTTACTATTTATATTACCAGTTTTTCATTTAAAAAAGGATATCCTGTTGACTCCACCGAACATGGTGGCGGTCATGTGTTTGATTGCCGTGCTATCCCCAATCCCGGAGTGCTGGAGGAATATAAGCAACTCACCGGACGGGATTCAGAAGTTGCGGATTATTTAGACAAACAGCCGGCATCTCATGAATTTATATCTCATACGCATGCAATTATATCACAAAGTATAATGCGGTATCTCGAACGCGGATTTACTCATTTAATGGTTTCGTTTGGTTGTACCGGCGGGCAACATCGTTCGGTGTATTTTGCAGAGCAATTAGCACAGTATTGTAGTTCGCAATTTGCAGTAAAAGTTGTTGTGCTTCACAGAGAGCAAGGCATTGAATATGAACGATAAAAACATGCCCTGGCATTCTTCTGTGAGAATAATGTTACGGTATTTTTTGTAATACAGTAAATGAACTATTTTTAGTTGTTTCGTATTGTGTTAATACTTCGAGTATGTCCGAATAATTCAATAGATTTTTTATTGTATGCTTCCGCAGCTTCTTCCACAGTATCAAATATTCCCAAACGTATAGGTTTTCGTTTGTGATAAATAACCGCTCGAAATTTATTTCGGTCTTGCACCACGCCGCGATACCCGAATTTATTGTTCGTTTTGTTTGTGTTGCGAATAACATTTGCCAAGGTTGTCCATTCAATATTTTCCATTCGGCAATCTAAAGGATTACCATTATTGAAACGAACATACAATTTTTTTATGCTTTCCGGTTTTTCAATAAACGTTTCGGCAATTAATTTATGTAAATAAATAGTTTGACATTTTGTTGTTCCGTCTTCTTGTTTCCAATGTTTTTGAAAAAAAGCATACCCACTTGCGTGTTTTCGTAAGTTTTTTATGAATTGTATTCGTGTTAATTCAGCATCATTTTTGATGAAATCATACGATTCTTGATCAACCACAGCAATATCATCACTGTTTTTTAATATAAATGTATATGTCATAATTCCTTAAAGCCTTTATTTTTTAATCCAACATACTCTCAACTACAAAAATATATATAATTTTTTAATTTATGGTTTTTTTCTTATAAAAAATCTCAGTATGTTTGTCGCGGATTTGGTGCATGAAGAAATATCATTTCTTTGTGGTAAAAGGGAATTCGGTGAAAAACCGGAACTGTTTCCGCAGCTGTAAGTCCTGAAGATTCTCAACAATTCTTCACAACCACTGTTCGTTTCAACGAATGGGAAGGTAGTTTGAGAAAGGATAAGTCAGAAAACCTGCCCATCTATAATTATAAAATGATCGGAATAATCATTTTATGAAATGAAACTATATGAATAAACTATTTTTATTATTGTGTGCATTAGTATGTTTTTTTCAAGCTTTTTCTCAGGAGTTTGAAGACACAGTGTGCTTGTCGTCTGTTACCGTGCTCGGTGAAACAGAACAGTTTTTTACTGATGGTGCAAAATTAGAAATAATTGATTCTCTTTCGTTGTCTTCAGCTTCATCAACTGTAAGCGATGTGTTGTTGCATTCCACATCGTCTCTTATAAAATCCTATGGTCATTCCGGTTCAGCCTCGACGCTCTCTTTACGGGGAGCAGGAGCTTCTCGTTCTGCGGTTATGTGGGAGGGCTTTCAGTTGAATTCAATTACGATGGGCGAAACAGATTTGTCCCTTCTTCCGGCACAGTCTTTTAATTATTTGGCAATTGACCATAGTGGTTCTGCTGCTGCGTACGGAAGTGGTTCGGTTGGTGGTGTTCTTCATATGGCGTATAAACCATCGTGGAAAAAAGAAAAATTGTTTGCCGTGCAATTATCTCAAGCGAGTTTTGAGACTTACAATGCTTCTTTTCGTCATAGTATAGGTACGAATCGCTTGAATGTTTCGGGTTCGTATTTTTATTCTCAATCAGAGGGTAATTATCCGTATTACGATTATGTACGTCTCGATACGTTTAATCGGAAAAATGCTGATTACTCATCCTATGGTTTTGTGCAAAATGTGCATTATAAGTTTTCTCATTCTTCGCTTCTGCAAGCCGGACTGTGGTATACAGTTAAAGATGCTCGTCTTCCCGGTATTATTGGCACAAATCTGGAGAATGTGGAAACGCAAAAGGATTCTATCGTACGGATGTTTGCCATGTACAAAAAACTTTTTTCACAGAGTGTGTTTACGGTAAAATCGGCTGTGTTTAATTCGTATCAAAAATATACAAAAAAAATTACCCCTCTCGATACCATGTATTCTTCTTTGAGTGAAATTGATAACCTGCAAAGTATATCGGCGGCGACGTTTAAAATGTATGTATCGTCTCGCATTACTTCTTTTGTTGAGGGGCAATATACATTTAAACGTGCACATGTCGATAATTATGGCGATGCTGTTGAGGAGCAGCAGTTTGCCGGTGTTGCGGGTTTGAGGTATGAGACGAGACGTATACATGCTTCGTTCGGTGTTCGTAAAGAATATGTGCATAATGTAGATATTCCATTTGTATATAATTTTGGTGCTGAATTTCATTGTGATTCGCTACCACTTGTATTTCATTTTTCTATCGGCAAAAAATTTCGTCGACCAACATTTAATGAATTGTATTGGAAAGGGTGGGGAAATCCTGATTTGGTTTCGGAAAATGGTTTTTCTTTCGAAACCGGCGTTCAATATTCGTATACGAAAAAACATCATGCTGTGGTAACTGATATTGCTTATTTTCAATCGGATATCAAGGATATGATTATGTGGAATCCGGAAGGTTCGGTATGGAAACCTATGAATGTTTCGCATGCTCAAATTCAAGGAATAGAATTTCGTGCACATCATGTGTATTCCCGACCAAGATATAAATTGCAGCAAAAATTTGGCTATGATTATAATACTTCTCATATAGTTGAAATGCAAGGAGATGAGCAGGCATCCAATCACCAAATGTATTATGTGCCACAAATCAGCATGCATTATTCTCCTGCCGTGAGCTATAAAAAATGGTTATTCGGCTCATATGTTAACTATCAATCGTACCGATACTATGGCACCGGTAAAGTATTGCCTTCTTATTTTACATTCGACTTTTTTGTGAATCTTACTGTACGTTCGCAAAAAGTAACATCGAATCTGCGCTTTACCATTACAAATATTTTGGACAAGAGATACGAGTTGATTCGCTCGTATCCTATACCCGGACGTTCTTTTGAATTCTCTCTTAATTTTATCATTAAATAATTGTATGTATTATGAAAACACGTAATTTTTTTCTTTGTTTATTTTTTAGTCTAATTGCCTTAAGTTTTGTGTCGTGTGACGAGCCCGAAACATTTTCATATAATGGTTATGGTGCCGGGGTGTTAGTTGTATGTGAAGGTGATTTTGGTTCCAATAATGGGGCTGTAACATTTATTAGCGATTCGTCTGTTTCAAAGGATGTTTTTGCCGCCATTAATAGTCGTCCGCTTGGCGATGTGGTGCAGTCTTTAACCAAAGGTAAAGAAACCGGATATATTGTGGTAAATAATTCTCAAAAAATTGAATGTGTCGATTTAGAAACATTCGAAAGTGTTGGCACAATTAAAGGACTGTCTTTTCCTCGCTATGCACTTGTTCATGATAATGACTATGTGTATGTGACGAATGGTAATGGCTATGCCGGAAATTTTGTGTATGTTATTAATCAAAATACGCTCGAAATTGAGGATTCTATCGCTACCGGTGCCGGACCTGATAATATATATGCAATTGATTCTAAGATATTTGTCGCAAATATGGGTGGTTGGATTAACGATAGTACGGTGTCGGTTATTAATGCTCATACTAATACTCTTGATACGACTGTGGATGTTGGCGATATGCCTGCAAGTCTTGTTCCTGACGCAAATAATAATTTTGTTGTATTGTGTGAAGGACTCACGACATATGATGCCGATAGTAATCCGACAGTCGTAAGTAATTCGAAAATTGTAAGCTTTAACACTCAAACATATCAGGTTGATGAGCTTATTAGTTTTGATCATCAGGTGGCAACTATTGGTTCGCAAATTTTAGATGTGTACGATAATACTATCTATTATTTAGATGGTGGAGTGTATCGCATGGCACTGAATTCTCAAACACCTGAAAAAATTATTGACGGAACTTTTTATGCTATAAAAATAAATCCCGAAAATGGTGATATTTGGCTTGCTAATACGTCAAAACAAACACAGCACACGGTTGTTGTATATTCTCAGGAGGGTGAAAAACTCGAAGAGTATAATACTGAGCAGTGGCCGAATAATGTTATTTTTTAATTTTTATATTTTTTTACTAAGCTGAGTTCGATACATTTTTTTTGTTCAAGTTGTCTCAGTCAGACAAGATTTTGAACAGTACAAATCACGTCGAACTCTGCTTAGTAATTATAATCGGTCTTGAATAAGTGTTGATTATGTTTTTTTAAAGTACACCATGATAGAATTGTCAGGTATAACATTTATTGCAAGCTATAATTGTAATGCTCATTGTCGGCATTGCTTCTTTGATACATCGGCAGCATATTCCTACATGTCGCCCGAGATAATAGAACGTGTATATGAAGATCGCTCTGTACTCAAAAAAATGTTTTGGAATCATATAAGTGGCGGAGAGGTAATGCTGGAACCTGATAGCTTATATGATATTATTCGAAAAATCCGAACTCATTTTTCGGGTGATATTGGTATATCAACCAATGGTTTTTGGGCGAATTCTCCCGAAATTGCAGAACGGCGAATTCAAGAATTGAAGGATGCCGGTGTTTCCGGAATTGCAGTAAGTTCCGATACTTTTCACGATGAGTTTATTCCATGCCAAAATGTTGCAAATGTGGTTCATGCTCTTTCTCAATCGGGATTAACGAGGCATTCATATATTATGTCGACTGTGTGCAATAACGATGTATTGCATGCTCAGGGATATAATCTTTTATCGGAAAAATTAGCACAAAAAGTGACGGGTGATTATCCAATTCCTTTTGCAAAACCAGCTATTCGAAGCATTGGTAAAGGGAGTTTGTTAAATCTGCCGAAAAAGAAAATATTTTCGAAACATGTTGCTTGCACAGAATTGTCTGAGTGTCTCGGTAAACGTGGCCCATTCAATCCGGCAATGGTGTATGTTGATGTGTATGGAAATATTATGATTTGTTATGGAATAATAATCGGAAATATTTTTAAAACACCTTTTGCACAAATTATTTCTAATTTTTCGGTTAATCAGCACAAGCTTATTTCAAATCTTGCAAGGTCTCCACATAGCATATATGCCTTAGCACAAAAACACAAGTCTGGTATTCCCAATAAATTCTATGATGTGTGTGATATGTGTTACTTAAGCCGAAAATCATTACGAGAAATTTACCCCAAAGTTTTAGGTCCGGCAGAATGTTATCCATAAAAAAAGCGATGCTTGAACAAACATCGCTTTTTTTATATTGTGTAATTCTATTTTTTTAAAATCCTTTTTTTGGCGTAATCATTTCTTCAATCAATACCCCAACACATCCCATGGAAGTTGATTTCGGTCGAAGACTTGAATTTAAAGCATCAGCACTTTCATTCCCCGAAGGAATGGTAACAACAATACGCACTGTTTTGGTCATTAAAACAGTAAATTCAAATACTTGAAGATAACCATCAACTTTATTGTCATATAATACTTCGTTCGTTTCCCAGTCAATTATTTGATATTGAATGTTTGGACCAACAGACTCTTCACCACATACCGAAAAACGGTAATCTTTTCCTTCGTAGATTGTGAAACGAAATTCCGATGTTTGTCCTTTTAATAACAAAGCACTACGTGATCCTTCTGCAACTGAATATAAGTCGTCTTGAATTCTTGAACATTTTTTGTGATACTCTACACAAGCAGATTGAGCAAACAAAGAAATTGTAAAAGAACTAATTATAAGGAGTAAACCTGAAGTAATAATTTTTTTCATACGTATGTAAAATTTCTTAATTTTTTTAATAGATACAAAAATATAAATTTATTATTAAAAACAAAGGCAATATATATAAAGTATTGTGTTTTTTTTTTAAAACAGTAATTACCTGTAATTATTTTATAACAATCTCATAAATAATGTTTTTGCCAATTTTCTTATTGATTTTTGTTTTTATTGTATTTCTATTAAGCATTAGTTCGTGACGAATGGCCGGAGAGTTAATAGAAACGTACATGATATGATTTTGAATAAAAATTTTTTCAGTAGCTTTTGCAAACACCGGACCCACAATTTCTTTCCACGATTCTTTTGCTGATACTTCCAACATTTTTTTGTAGAATCCTTTTTTCTTAAAGAATTCATCAAAAGCAGAGCCGAGATGTTGAAAGTTAGTTCGTTGCATTGAGTGTATTATTTGATTTTTCTGAGAGCTTTTATTCTATCTGAAACAGGTGGGTGAGAGTAGTAGAAAAACACATACCATGGGTGAGGTGTCAAATTGCTTAAATTCTTTTTAACTAAAGTTTTAAGTCCGGTTTCTAATGGTTTTGGATTGTAATGTGTGCCGGCAAAGGCATCAGCTTCATATTCGTTTTTGCGAGATAACATATTTATAAGAATGCTGATAATAAAAGAAATGGGAGCATACAGCATGCTAAATACAAATAATGCTATATGGTATTTTCCGGGTTCATACTCAATGTTGAGAGCCTCGGTGAGTGACGGTTCCGCAACAAATAGTCCGAATAAAAAGAGCAAAACTGCCGTTTGAAAAAGCGACGCAAAAATCATTTGCAGTGTGTGTTTCTTTTTGTAATGACCAATTTCGTGAGCAAGAACGGCGACAATTTCTTCGGTGCTGAGTTCTTGAATAAGTGTATCGAATAATACAATACGTTTTTTTGAACCTATCCCACTAAAATAAGCGTTAGCTTTTGTTGAGCGTTTTGAACCGTCAATTACAAAAATATTATCGAGTTTAAACCCAACTTTTGATGCAAAATTTTCAATAGCGGTTTTGAGTTCACCATCTTCCAGTGGTTTTTGTTTGTTAAACAAGGGGACAATAATGCTGGAATAAAACATGGTGAAAAATATCATTATAGAAGATAAAACAAGCCATGCGTAAATCCAAAATGAAGAACCGAATGTGTCAATTAAAAGGAGCAGCACATACAAAATACCTCCACCAAGAATTGCAGTAATGAGCCATGATTTTAATTTATCGAAAACGTAGGTTTTGTAGGTCATTTTATTGAAACCGTATTTTTCTTCTATCGTGAAGGTGTTGTATAATTCAAATGGGGTAGAAAGTATATCGGATGCAAAAAATAAAATGCCGAAAAAAATAAGCCCGGCAAAAATATGAGAGATGCCGGTGAACGATGCATAAATATACGAATCGAGCAAGGTGAAGCCATTAAAAAACAACATGCCTAAAATAAGCACAATAGAAAAAGTGCTCGAAAGAATGTCTATTCTGCTTTTTTCTTGTTCATACAATTGTTGTTTTTCGTATTCTTCTGTGTCATATATATCGGATACTTCTTTAGGAATTTCTGCTTTTCTATTGTTGCTGTTGAGAATTTCTAAAAATCGTTCTAATATATAATCAAAAAGAAGTACGCCTATTATTATCCAAAAAATTGTGTTCATAGTTTTATTTTTTTAGTAGCTCAAAAGTACAATTTTTGTGATGTTTTTTTTCGAAAAAATCTAAAATCTTTTGAAATTCTTTTTATTTGGTGCATTTTTTGTTCTTTTGTGATGTGATAATTTTTTTATTGTAATTATCGTTCAATAATTAAATACTTTTTGTATTTTTACATTATATTTCAACATAAATATATTTCGTATGAAAATTTTCAATTTAGTAATAATGAGCTTCTTTTTTGTCTTTGCAACTGCAATAGGACAAAATAATGTTGAATTATCTGAATTAGCCAAAAATAATTCCGGAAAATATGTATACAATGGCGAATTATATACCGGAACCGTGTATGCTAAGCATGTAAACGGAACTATCGGTTTAATTGGTGAAGTAAAAGAAGGCTCGAAAGAGGGCATATGGCAATACTTTTACAGTACCGGTGAGAAAAAGCGTGAATCTACCTATATCAACAATAAAAAAGAAGGAATTACCTATTATTGGTATCAAAATGGGCAAGTTGCTAAAGAAATAATGTACCGAAGCGATAAAAATATTGACCAAAAATTGTGGGACGAAAATGGTAAACGAAAACCTAATCCCGGATTCGATTCTTTTAGATAATAACCCCTATTCCCAAATCTGTTTTTTTTATGAATGTCGCAGTAATCGATCTTGGTACTAATACCTTTAATTTGCTTATCTGCGAAGTGTCTCATTCGTCTTATTCAATTCTTTTTCATACCAAAACAGTTCCTAAATTAGGAAAAGAAAGTTTTTTCTCGGGAATATTGCCTGCCAAGGCAATAAAACGGGGTCTTAAGGCTTTACAAACATTCAACTCGCATATTCTTCAACATAATTGTGATTCGGTTATTGCAATTGGCACATCTGCTTTGCGTTATGCCAAAAATGCACAGGATTTTGTTGATGCGGTTGATCGTGAATACGGATTTACTATTTCAATTATTTCCGGTGAACAGGAGGCTGAATATATTTATTTGGGTAACAAATTAGCTTTTGATTGGGGAATGCAAACGGTTCTCATTATTGATATTGGTGGTGGTAGTAATGAGTGTGTATTGTGCGAAGGTGAACGCCTTGTATGGAAAAAAAGCTTCGAAAATGGTATGCAGCGTATTCGAAATGCTTATACATCATCCTTTCCTTTGCAACATGACGTTTCTCAAGCAATTGCTGACTATTTGATCGAAACGTTTCAGGAATTGCACGATGTTATACGTGCATATAATATCGATGTTTTGATTGGTTCTTCCGGTCCTTTTGATACATTTAGAGATATGTGTGTGGCCAAAAATGGCAATGTGCTGAGTAATTCATCTTCATACGAATTTGAGAAGAATGAAATCCTCAGCCTTTTTTCTGTTTTGTTGAATTCCAATCTTGCACAGCTTATTGCGGTGCCGGGAATGGAAGAAGCCCGTGCAGAACATATTCCTGTTGCGGTGCTTATTACACAATATTTGTTTGAACTGTGTGGCGAGCCACGTATTGTTCAAAGTTCGTTTTCTCTTAAAGAAGGTGTTATTAGCACACTTATTTCCTAAGTATTTTTTTGTCGTTTCGTAAAGATTATGTATTTTTCATTCATAATGTATCTTCTCACGGAGCATTGATTTTTTTTTTAGATTCTATGGATTTTCAACAAACTCATTTAAAGGTGACTGAAAGCCTTCTTGCTTGTGTGCAAAAAGAAAAAACAGTTTCGAGCTTACTCGAAAAAGTGTGTAATCTTATTACCGAAGCCTTACACCCTGCTGTGAAATCGGTTCGTATAGAATTTGATGGCGAAGAGTATAGCAGTGATAATTTTTTGTATAGTTCTTCGGTTATTCGAAGTCATATTAAGTTGAGCGACAATCACAGTCTTCTAATCAAAGTGTTCTTCGATTCATCTATTACTATTTCTGATACTTTTGAAGAGTATATGTTTGTGAAAAAACATATTTCTTCGTGGAAAACTATATTGAAAGGTGCTCTCTCTCAATTTTTATTAGGCAGTATCCAGCATAATTATATGGAGCGAATAAAGGAGTTGCAAGGTATTGAAAAAGCTCAGTTTTTGCTGTATGATAATGATAATCGTGATATAAATGAGGTGTTTCAATCTATTTGTGATTATTTGCCGGAGGCTATGCAGTATCCAGATTCTACTGTTGTTCGTATTCGGTACAATACGATGAAGTATACAAGCAAAAATTTTACCGTAACACCATGGTGTTTGAAAGATGTGTTTGAATATCCTGATGGTGGAACTGGGAGTATTGAAATATTTTATGTAAAAGAATTCCCGCAAGCTGATGAGGGATCGTTTTTGCATGAGGAAAGAAATTTTTTGCACAATCTGGTTTCTCTGATTTCAGGTGCTTTGAGTAAATCAATTTTGAAAAAATTATTGCACGACAATACAGAACGACTGAAGGAGTTGCGTGCAATAAACACAACCTCTGATATTGTGCAACAAGCTAAAAGTTTGGAAGATGTGTTACCTCAAATTTGTCGTATTTTATCGGAGTCTTTTCAGTATCCTGAATCAACGGTAGTGCGAATAAAATATGAAAAAAAGGAATATACCACAGAACATTTTGAGGTAACGCAGTGGGGGATAACACAATCGTTTCATTCTGTTTTTAACAAACGAGGATGTATTGAGGTCTTTTATACGCAGAAATTTCCGGACGCAGATGAGGGGCCTTTTTTGAAAGAAGAGCGTAGTTTACTCATAAATATGGCTACAATTATTTCGGGTAGAGCAGTTAAAGATGTTTACTTTAATCTGTATCGAATGAATAGTGAACGCTTGAAAGAGTTGGATGCGATTAATAGAACAGCAAAAATTATTGAAGAGGCAAATAGTGAACAGGAGGCATTACAACGAATATCTACGGTGTTACCTTTGTCATGGCAATACCCGAAACACACCGCATGCCGTATTCGTTTTTTGGGAGAAGTATATGAAACATCTAATTTTGAAGAAACCCGATGGATACAAACGGAAACGTTTACAACTATTGATGGAAAAAAAGGAACAATAGAAATTGCCTATTTAAAAGAATTTCCTATTGAGTTTAATAAAACACCGTTTTTACGAGAAGAATTTAATTTGCTTCATAATATTGCAAAACTTATTCATGGCTATTTGAATAGTTATAAAGGCTTTGATATTCTCGCTCAAAAGAATTTTGGAACTGCGGGGAAGAAAAATAAACCTCAGGAATTTCGAAAATCTCTCACTCGTACAAACAAACCCTTGCAATTATATTTCAATCAGCAATCTCTTGAGAAATATGTGTATCTCGATATGATGAAGTATAAGGTGAAACACATTTTGTTTATTTCAACCTTATATGATGCGTTTATGCTCGAAAGTGAGGATTCGTTTTTTGAGAAATTTATGGGCGAAATTTATCAGTATAGCTTGTTTTCTCTTCCTCGAATTACGGGTGTGTCTTCTGTGGAGGAGGCTTTGGCTTTAATGGAAACAACTCAATTCGATTTGGTTGTTTTAATGGCTGGAATAGATCGGCGAGCGACGGTACGTGTTGGAGAAGTTATTCGGCAAAAGCATAAAAACATGCCGATTTATCTCTTGCTTAACAAGAAAAATGATTTAAAATATTTTGATAATATTGTTGCAAAATCATCTGCAATTGATAAGATTTTTGTGTGGAATGGCGATTCCTTAATCCTCTTTGCAATGGTTAAATCTATCGAAGATAGTGCTAACGTCGAAAATGATACCCAAATAGGTTTGGTACGGGTGATTCTTCTGATTGAAGATTCTCCTTTATATTATTCCAAATATTTGCAGGCTCTCTATTCTATTGTGTTTGACCAAGTTCGGCAGATTTTACCGGAAGTTGAGAAAAATGAGTTGAATAAAATATGTAAAATGCGCTCGCGTCCTAAAATTTTATTGGCAAAAAATTATGAGGAGGCAATTCATATATTTAATAAATATCGTGAATTTATGCTGTGTGTAATTTCTGATGTGGAATTTGAACGAGCCGGGAAAATCGATAAAAATGCCGGTGTTTCGTTCATTCAATATGCCAAGTCGTATTTGCATAATTTACTGGTAATTTTGCAATCTTCTGATGTGAAAAATGCGAGTCTCGCTAAAAAAATGGATGTGTCTTTTTTGAATAAAAATAATGATTCGCTCATAATTGATTTAAAAAAAATATTGCAAAGCTATTTGGGATTCGGTAATTTTGTGTTTCGTGACAAAAATGAAGAGAGAATTGCGGAAGCTCGTTCTCTACGTGAATTTGAGGAGTTACTACAAACGATTCCCGATGAGTCTTTTTATCTGCACGCACATCAAAATCAGTTTTCTATTTGGTTAATGGCTCGCGGTGAAATTTTGTTGGCAAAAACACTCAATCCAATACGGGTAGAATCCTTTGATGATATTTCGGAAAAACGTGCGTTTATTCTCGAAAAATTTCGGGAATATCGGGAGGATAAAAAGCGTGGGAAAATTATGTCGTATGATGAGTCTGCCGTTATTGACGAGAGAAATATTGTTTCGTTTTGTAAAGGTTCCTTAGGTGGTAAGGGAAGAGGTCTCGGGTTTATTGATGTGCTATTGTATAATTTGGAATTTCCTAAATTAGCACCCTATATAAATATATTAACACCAATTACGGTTATTATTGGCACTGACGAATTTCAGCATTTTATTACTAAAAATAAATTGTCTCGAAAAGCACGTAATTCTAATATTCCTCACGATGAGTTGAAGCAATTGTTTGCTAAAGGAAAGTTGTCGCCTTCGCTGTTAAAGAAAATTCGGGTGTTTGTCGAGCAAATCAAAAAACCTATTGCTGTTCGTTCTTCAAGTACGTCTGAAGATTCTATAACGCATCCGTTTTCGGGGGTGTTCGATACGTATCTTGTACCCAATTCTCCGAAGAATAAATCGAAAATTGTGACATTAATTGCTGATGCTATAAAAATGGTGTATGCTTCGGTATATTCTCCGGATGCACGAGTATATTTCGAGGCCATCAATCATAAAATTGAGGATGAAAAAATGGCAATTGTTTTACAGGAACTAGTCGGTTCGTATCATGATTCATATTATTATCCGCATATTAGTGGTGTTGCACAGTCGTATAATTTTTATCCGGTTGGCGAAATGAAACCTGAGGAGGGTTTTGCGGTTGCAGCTGTTGGTTTGGGTGCATATGTGGTAAATGGCTGGAAGTCGTTTCGGTTTTCACCAACGTATCCAAAAATTTCGGTATATAGTACCAAAGAGCAGTTAAATTCGTCTCAACAACGATTTTATGCCTTAAATACTACAAAAATTGATGTCGATTTTGTGAAAAGCGGTGAATTGGCTGCAATGGAATTGCTCGATATTTCTGAAGCGGAAAAACACGGGACTCTCAAACATTCTGCTTCGGTGTATGATGTTAATAATGACAGGTTAGAGCCTGGCGTAACAATTTCCGGACCGCGTGTTATTGATTTTGCTAATATTTTACAACATGATTATATTCCGTTTGCTCAAACAATTGAGCTGGTATTGCGAAATGTGGAAGAAACTTTCGGTTCTCCGGTTGAAATAGAGTATGCCGTTGATTTGGAGCCCGGAAAAGGTGGTAAACCCACTTTTTACTTGTTGCAGATAAAACCCTTGCTTGCAGGACTTGTTTCGCAGAATATAGATTTTTCGAGTTTTGATTCAGAAAAATTATTGTTATATTCGAAATTGAGCCTTGGAAATGGGGAGATTACAAATATAGTTGACGTGGTGTATATAAAACCCGATTCTTTTGATAAATTGAAGACCATTGAGATGGCTCAAGAAATTGAGAAAATTAACATCCAAATGTCTCGTGAAAAACGAAAATATATTCTTATTGGTCCGGGACGATGGGGAAGTAGAGATAAGTTTTTGGGCGTTCCGGTTACTTGGTCTCAGATTTCATATGCGAAAGTGATAGTGGAAACAAGCCTCGAAAATTTTCCGCTTGATTCTTCTCTTGGTTCACATTTTTTTCATAATGTCACGTCTTTAAATATTGGCTATTTTTCGGTGGAACATAATTCCGAAACTTCTTTTATGAAATGGGATGTATTGGAAAATCAAGAACTTATTTTAGAATCGCAATTTTGTCGCCATGTGCGGTTTGAAAATTCTCTTCGTGTGTTGATGGATGGTAAAAAGAAAACCTCAGTTATTGTTTTAGAATAAATGAGCTATGATTAATATAGGTATTTGCAGTGATAATAGGTTGATGCTCAATGGTCTTGATTTGATTCTTTCGGGGGTTGATGACTTTGAGGTGATGTTTTCTGTTGATAATAATGAGACCTTGTTGCACAAAGTTGGCTTGAAAAACATTCATGTTTTATTATTAGATATTAGTGATGTATCGGTGCGGACATTAAATTTTATTGTACGCTTAAATGTAATTCATCCCAAATTGAAAATCTTGTTGCTTATTCAGGATGCAAGTCAAAATGTGGTGTTTAAATTGGTGAAATCTAACGCAAAAGGACTCCTTTCTAAAGATGCAAATCCGCATGATTTAATAGAAGCGGTGTATTCCTTACGAAATGGTTTTGATTATTTCAATAAATCTATTAAACGGTTATTGCTTAGTCAGTATGTGTCTGATATGAATTCGGAAAAACAGAATAAGGTTTCCGGAATTCAAAAGTTGAGCGAGAGACAGGTTGAAATTCTTAAATTATGGGGAGTTAATTTAAGCAATCAAGAAATTGCTGATGAGTTATGTATTAGTATTCGGACAGTTGAGACACATAAAAATCATATTATGCAAAAGTTGGAACTCAAAACAACTATTGATTTGGTTAAATTTTCTATAAAAAATAATATAATATCCTTGTGATTTACCTGTTATGTGTGCCTTCTGAAAACCAAGATGCTTTATGCAGAATTCGACACCATTCATAAAAATGCCTTACTATTTATAAGCGTTCTGAACCTAAAAAATTATATCGAACTCAGGTTATTATCTACCTAATATATTCTTCATTGCATCTTTCGTTTTGTCTGTAATCTCTTCTTTTGCTTCTTGTTTCTTTTGTTCAACTTTTTCTTCTGCCTGAGCTTTTTGTTTTGCTAATTCTGCCTGAGCTTTCTTCTCAACTTCAGCTTTCTTGCGAGCAGCGGCAACTTCCTCTTCTGCTTTTTGTTTGAGTCGCTCTTGCTCGGCTTGTAATTTTGCTTGTGCTTGGCTTTTTATCGAATTAAATGCAACTGAAGTGATATTGCCAAATACCGGTTTTACTGTTGGTTTTGTTATGCTTCCTCCAACCAATAATGTTAGTTGAACAACATCATTTTCGGGAATTGTAATATTTTTTTCTTGTGCCTTCGCAGATAATGATTGAACAACACTTTGTGCTTCAGTACCCATGTTCTCTTTTGGAATTTCCAGTGCAATAGTATAGTCTAAACTTTTATCTAAGCCGCTTTTTCCTTGAATAATCGCCGTGTTTCCGCCAAAAGCTGTTTGAAATGGCTGAATTTCTATAGCCCCGTTGTTAATGGTAAAAAACATTGCGAGATCTTCGGTTTTAATAGATTTATATTGTGTTTGTTTCAGTTTTTCTACAATTATAGTTTGTAATTGTGAGTTTTCTAACTTTATTGAACTGGAACTGAGCATTCCCGAACCGTTCAAACTCGAAAGTACCGGCATAAAGTCTTGTTGTAAATCCGAATTGAATGTGAGTTTGGTAGAAACGGATCCTTTCATATATTCAACAATAGGTGCTAAATTTTGTATCGTGTTGAATGTGAGGTATGATTGTGCAAGGTCAATTTCGGTAATGTCAAGTTCAAATAAGGCTTTCGGAGTTTCATTTTCCGGGGTTGCATAAAATCCGTTCATGGTAATGGAACCATCTAAGGTATTCATGGTACTATTTTCGAGTGTAATTGTGCGGTCTTTTATAATTACTTTTCCTCTAAAGTTTTTAATATCGTAAGTGTCATATAATAATCGGTCGATTGATGTTTCTAATACAAAATCAATATTCCCCGGAATTTCAATAATTTCGTATGCTTCGGAAAGAGTATCTTCTTCAACTGTTGTGGTGTCTGTTTCGTCCATAAAATCACCAGCGTCTAAATAATGCGATGAGAATGTTAAAGTACCTTTTATGGTTTCATCAGCTAACATATATGGAATAAAGTTTTCAAGTCTTCCTGAAAGAGACACGTCACTTGCACCCATTTTTATATCGCATTGCTCAAGATATACAAATTGTGGTGAAAAAATACTTTTGAGTTTCGAAATGAAAATACCATCAGTAAAATCAGGGTCAAAATATGAAAAGTCTGAAATTGCAAGTTTTCCTAATGCGGTAATATTGTCAAAATTTTCTTGTTCAATATCTGATAAAAGAGAGGCAAATTCAATGTCTGTTTCAATAATTCCTTCCATTTTGGTAGAATCGAGTGGAATGAAGTCTTTCATGGATTTCAAATTAATATGTCCTTTCATGCCTGCTTTCATATATGGGTCGGTCATTGGTGTCTTCATGAAAAATGTCATGCTAAAAGGATTTTCTGCAAACTGAACAGTAAATTTTTTAAGGTTAATTACCATATCATTCAAATTGTCAGAAGGACTCGAAATGTCAAGTTCTGCATTTATATCGGTAACAGATTTTGGTAAATCAGGATACTGAAAGCTTCCTTCGTCAACACGTAATTGCATATCAAATGCCGGATATGTTTCGGGTGTTTCGCTGTATAATCCTTTAATAGCTCCTTTTAGTGCAATTTTTCCGCTTGTTTGTATATCATTGAAATCCTCGGTGTATAGTGCCGGAATAAGTGATAATATGTGTTTAAATTCGGTTTGTGTTGTGGAGAAAGAAAAATCCATATTCATATCATCTCCAATGAATTGCAGCCATCCGTCGTATGCTAACTCGAGAGCATTTATGTGCATTATGTTATTGCGAAGCGTATATTTTTCGTCTTCGAAATGTGCTTCAATATTTGCGGTGAGGTCAATTGCTGAACGTGACAGATAGGGGATTCCATCCATTTTGTATGTGCAGGCACCAATCGTGGTAATTGTTTGCAGAATGGTTGAGGCATCGGTAAAATCACCGGATATTTCCATATTCAAATCTTCTACTAAAGCATACATGTCATATGGTGAGTCGTCATATTCTATATATGCTTGTGTTATATGAATTTTTTGAAGTTGAAGTTCGAAAGATGATGAGCTACTGTCTTCAACAACACTATCTTCTTCACTACTCATCATAATGTCGTAATTTACCGAACTATCTTGTGCGGTCAGTAAATGTATACGTGGGGAGTGTATCATTATTTCTTTAATGTCGATAGATTCGCCGGAAAAAACAGACATTATATCAACAGTAGCTGATAAGTTTTTTACCGCGAGTAAGGTATCTTGGGAAAATTGTTCTTCACCCACAATTTCTAAATCGGAGAGGCTTATTGTAAAGTCGGGAAAGTTTTGTATAAGGGAAACCGAGAAATTCGAAAAATTAACCTCGGCTTTGAGGTTGTTATTAATTTCTTGTTTGGTCATTGAAAGTAATTTTCCTCTGAAAATGTATGGTGTAACAAGTACCGAGATAATGAGCAGAATAATGATGATGCTGAATATTTTAAAAAACTTTCTCATAATAGTAGATTTTAGTGCTTTGTATTTATGTGATAAAAGTACATAAAATTATAAAATCTACAGAGATATTTGTGAAAAATATTTTAGGTAAATGTAAAATTTTGAGTTCGATGTGAATAATTGCTTTTCACATCGAACTCATGTTTTTTATCGAATAATATTAAGACTTCCGAAGTTGTTTTTTGTGCCAAACACATTACCGGAATCTCCCCATTGTGAGCCGTCTGCATTAATTGCTTCTACTTTATAAATATACGAACCT
>JAQICB010000023.1 GCA_027858745.1 Bacteroidales bacterium | reverse complement strand
TTTTATTCTCATTATCCAGAGATACTCAACTTTTATGACAATAGAAGCACCAATGCTTCAGCTGAATCTTTCAATGCCAAGTTGAAAGCTTTTAGAGCTGCCCTAAGAGGTGTTGTTGATATTGAATTTTTTCTTTATCGAGTTGCTAAAATATATGCATAAGGTATTAAGCCCACAGAAATATGAAGTGATCCGGAAGTTGTTCGGCTTATTATTACAGGTTCGATACCTGTAATAATAAAAAAAGTGCGCTTACAAAAACGCACCCTGCTATTTTGTGACTCTTCGGTATAAAATTCACCGTCAGCAGTTGTTGGGCAATATCAAAATTAAAAGAAATAATTTAGAAAGAAATTTGTTTTAGTCTTAGAATTCGATTAACAACTGGCATTTACTTTTTTGATCTCATTTATTTAATAGGATTCTGTCTTGTATCAAAAACATCAACTATTTCAATACGAGATTTGCCTGTATTTGTCCAGTATATGATTTTGTAATTTTTGTAAATAAGATATCTAAATGATTGATCTCTGGACTCTAAGAGTTCCTCTTTTTGTCCAATATTAGGGTGTTGCTGTAGTTTTAAAGCTTCTTTTACAATCTCTGTCGTTAATTTTGTAGCAACTCTTATGCTTGCTTCATCTTTATAGAAATTGAATATCTTTTTCAATTCATTCTTAGCGAAATCAGTCCAATATATTTTTAATGCCATTTTGAGATCTCATCTAATAAATCATTAATCTCAGTGACGTTATCATTCTCCGAGTCAGAAAGTGATAAATCAATTCTTTTATTAAAATCCTCAATCGACATGCGAGAAAATAATCTCTCAGGAGTACTATTATTCTCCTTGCTTAAAAGTTTTTCAAATTGCCTTACAACTTCCTCATTTTGAATCTTGAGAAATTCCTGAATAAAATTTATTTTTCTTGTCTGAATATCCATAGTTTTAAAACTTTCGGATAAAGTTACGAAATCTATTTAAATATTTTCAATTACAAATAATGCTGAAAAGCGATTTGCTTGTTGTTAACGTTCCGCAAATGAGGTTATTTCCTAATGTAATGAAATTTAATATCATACAAGGTGTTTTCTTCTACTGAATAACCCGCACCAATCGCAGAACAACCTTGTCCATAACTATAACTTATTATCAAATTATTCATGTCAACGAACTCTATTTTTGAGTCGTAATAATATTTTCCATGAATTCTATTGGTTGTTACTATAAGCGAATCAGATTTACTTTGATTCCATGTGCCAGTAATCGTGTCATTCGATTCCACCAACTGAAATGAACCATCGGCATTAATTGCAAGGACACGATTCATGTACTCATATGAGCGAAAAGTCTCAGGTTTGACAGGTTTTATGTACTGGGCAAGAGTATCAACTTTTGTACTTTTCCAAATCCCGACGAGACTATTCTCCATTGAATCTGTCTTGTTGCAGGAAACCAGTCCACCATATAAACCAAAAATTAGTATCAAAAGAACAATTGAATATTTTCTCATAATGTCCTGTTTAAAAGTTCCATAAAATAAATATCTGTCCACCGATCAAACTGCTCAGTCTTGTCAAACTACGAAACGCTCTCAATAGATGGAACAGTCAATTTTAAAAAAAAAACTGTCAAGAACCGATATACTGTTTCTTGCAGCGATTAATATGCCCTACAACTTGTATATAAACGTAATTATGTCTTTTTTCCCATCTTTTTTACGTTTAACTGAGTGAAGTCAGGGGCATCAAATGGTCGAACGTACTTTGAATTTTGTCGATAGTTCACAGGCTGAGATGCGAGTAAATCATCGTGGTGTGTATAGCTAACTAAGCTATGAAATATAATCAAATAATACAAATTCTGTTGAATTGTGTTGCCTCGGTGGGAGGGGAGGGATGGTAGAACCAAATATGATCACATTTTATGAGTGAATTGTTTTCCCAATTTTCAATTGTTATGACCTGTTATTCCGTCCCGTTGTTTTTGTTAGTAGAGTTTTAAAACGGAACGGGTGTCCGCTTTGCTCCGGATTTTGTCCAATGGGGTCAATATAGTCCGAAATATCCACTTTGTTGGCAATTGGATATTTCGGTGATTACGACTAGTAAATGCTTATATGCTGGGCGGCTAAGCCCTCCGCCAGCTGGCGGAAAAACACAATTGGGCGTGGTGCAGCAACACCTCATTGACCAAAAAAGGCAGTAAGTTCTCGTGCTTACTGTCTTTTTTCGTGGCCCAACTGTGCCTTAATTCCAAATATGTTATGGGCTGGTTTTTTGTTTTAAAATCAGTTTAATTCCTCGAACTTAATTTTTTCTTTTTTGCAAAGTCGCATAATTGTGTCTTTTCCAGTAATTAAAGCAACAGGTAACCCACCGGGTGGTTGCAACCATTGTCCACTTAACATCAGGTTTTTTAGTCCTTTGATTTTTCCTGTATGTGCCAGTGATTTCCCCGACAAGGTTGGCCAGAACCCCATAAATGCTCCCCGGTAAGCATTGCAATAACGTTGATAGGTTTGTGGACTGGCAACATCAAGTAATTTAAGTTTGCCTTTCATATAGGGAAAACGCGTTTCCATTGCCTTAATAACTTCCTCTCCAATGCGAGTTTTTTCTTGCTTATATTGTTCTTTATCTTTTATAAGTTTTTCCCATACAGTCAATTCAGGCTCAAACTGATTGATAGCAAATGTGACAACTGAATGTCCTTTTGGGGCAAATTTTTTTTCATAGGTATAATGAGTCATTTGCAAATGTTCAATTGGCTTATCATTCTGGTTAATGTTAATTGAATTAACAGGGAAGCGCAATGTACGTGGTATATCATCCATAGTGCTTTCGTAACCAATACCTACATAAATATTTGATGCCAATGGATAGTCCTTTGGGTTATTGTACCTTTTTTGGAATTTAGGGTCATTATATTCTCCTTTGAGTAGCCTTTCATACAGGACTTTAGCATCACAAGCTGTAATAAAATAATCGCCTGTAAAAAATTTACCATTTCTGCAATTAATTTTGTTGACCTGCCTTCGTTTAATGGTCAAATCCGTAACCTCACACGATGTTTCAACTTTACCCCCTAAAGAAACATATTTATCCACCATTCGCAACGCCATGGCTTTAGAACCTCCATAAGGTATAGATGATTGGTTTCCGGTAAATGTACCAAGTGGAAAGAGAATTGAGATTGCACTAAAATTTCCGTCGGGCATAAATGAATTAATAGCACCTTTTAGCGCAGGGTGTTTAAATTTACTGGCAAGTTCCTGAACGCTAAGTTTACTGTATTTCTGCATAATGGGACCAATGTCTTTCATTGACGCCATAAACTGGATTTTTTGAAAGACATTCATCATATCCATAGGCTTTCCGACAGGCATTTGAAATGACTGCAGTTTTTTAATGGTGCTGCAAAATTCCTCGATTGAATTCCTATCGTTGGGTGATTTTTCAAGCCAACTTGATTTAAGTCGTTCTAGGTCACGATAGAAGTTTACAGTTATATCCTGATATTCAAAAGCAAGAAAGCTTTCAGGATGATATATTTCAACGCCATCTAAAGCCCCAACGTACTCCCAGAGTCGGCGTATGGGTGTTCCTTCCTTTGTCCCTACTAACCAGTGGATGCAGCCGTCAATATGGTAATTTTCTCTGTCCCAACCAGTACATTCTCCACCCATTGTATGATGTTTTTCAAGAATAATACTTTCAAAACCATTTTTCTGAGCAAAAATTCCCGCAGTCAATCCAGAAATACCTCCTCCAATGATTACTATTTTTTTCATATAATATACCTTTTATTTACTTTAAATTAGTTTCTAAACTTGCCCATAACTTGTATATAAACGTAATTATGTCTTTTTTTCCATCTTTTTTATGTTTACCTGAGTGAAGTCAGGGGCATCAAATGGTCGAACGTTCTTTGAATTTTGTCGATTGTTCACAGGCTGAGATGCGAGTAAATCATCGTGGTGTGTATAGCTTACTAAGCTATGAAATATAATCAAATAATACAAATTCAAAATCCAGAGCAAAGCGGACACCCGTTCCGTTTTAAAGCGGAATATGCAGGTGGCACAACTTGAACCGATTTATCCAGAAAAATGGCTAGTGAAAGAATACCCGATGTTATTGCCCAAAGGGCGCATTGGTAAAGCCATTCGTTACACCTACAATATTTACAACAAACTGACCCGCTATCACCTTGACGGGCGATGGAAGATGGATAACAACCTGGCAGAAAATGAAATCCGGCCCATTGACGTGGGTCGCAAAAACTGGTTGTTCTGTAAAAACCACGATGCGGCGGAAAGTGCAGCTATTGTTTATTCGTTGCTTGGGTGTTGTAATGTTTTAAGTAATCAGAAGCTTAATGTGACCAGGATTGCTCTTTTATGATAGTAACCTAAAAAGGCCTGCAATTGCTTGCAAGCCTTTTATGTGTGTTGTGTGATAATAATTTCGATGTCT
>JAQICB010000168.1 GCA_027858745.1 Bacteroidales bacterium | reverse complement strand
ATGTCTTATATTTACTAACGCCTTTATCGGTTTTGTAAGTATTGGCACAACTTTCAAATATCCAATTTGGCACTAAATCTAAAATTTGTCTAATTACCGGTTTTTTGTTATTTTTGTTTTGCCTGAAGAGTCCCATATTTTGTAATTTTTTTTAGCAAAACAAAAATACGAGATTCTGAGGGCTTTTTAAAATACTAACTTTCGGATGCTAGTGAAAAATAGTGATAAAGTGTATGATATCGATTTTATCATTTGGTATACTGATTTTGATGAAACATCAGTAAAATCACATCACTTAATATGGACTGATAAAGATGGTTATATTTATAAAATTTTGAAAACGTACCACGACAATGGTGAAGTTTTTAGAATAAAAAAAATAAATAAAAAAATAAATATATTAGAAACATATTTATATGATGAGAATGGTGATGAGACTTATTATACATCAAGAGTTTATATTGAATAAACATTTTTAATTATCAAAAATTGTAGAATAAATATACTTCTTAATGTCGGCTTCCCATTTTTACTCATTATTAAAAACAAATAAACTTAAAAATTAAATATTATGAAAAAAATTCTATTTATTGTATTATCAGCTATCTTAATATCGTTAACAAGTTGTGGACCAAGTGCAGAAGAACTGCAAGACCTGAGATTAAAATCTATGAGGCAAGAAAACAGAATCGCATTTGGTAACAAAGTTGACTCACTAGCAAGTATAGGTGAATACATACGAGCGTTCAATCTTATTGATCAGGCTTTTAGAAGTTACCGCCGAGTGAGTTCTGTATCGGCTTCCGTATATCAGATTTGTATCGACTCAATTATGATAGAGTATCTTGATTCTGCAATGTCCATGGAAAAATCTAAAGAATGGCGATCTGCTTTATCGTACGTCGATCAAATACGATTGTTGAAACAAAAATCTACTCGAACCTTTATAGACGAAGACTCTGTATCGACTTCCGTATATCAGATTTGTATCAACTCAATTATAACAGAGTATCTTGATTCTGCAATGTCCATAGAAAAACCTAAAGGCGCATTACAATTTCTAACAAAGTATAAATGGTTTTACATCAATATTGATTCATTAAATACAATTGCTGATAGCTTATATGACGTAATTGCAAAAGATAAGAAACGTAAAGAAAAAGAAGAAAAAGATTTTTTATATGAAAATGAGAATGATAAAGTAGTACAGAAAATAGCTGTTTTTAATAATGTTGATAGAGTAAAATCAATATTAAGTAAAAATGGAATTGGTGATTTTGGTTTATGGATGTCTGATGGTTATGAAATTGATAATAGATATCTTTGGTTTTCATCAACACCATATTTTGTGATAGGAAATACAAGAGATATTAATTCTAATAATATTGCATATTATTTATATGGTAAACATGAAAATGTTGTTAATAAGGTTGATTTGATATTGAATATTAATAATCCGAAAACTGCTGAGAATGCTTTATATAAATTTCATGAGATATCTGCAATGACTTTTAAATCGTTAGGTCTCGAAGAGCCTTATGGCGTAAGGATAGCAATAATGAATAGAAAGGAATTCACAGAAAAAAATGAATATTATTCAATTTATATAAAGAATGTGAAAACTAAAATTAATACTTGGCATTTTATTATTGAATTAAATTATGAAAATATATGGAGGAATTAAAAATACGTTGTAGTAATTGTGGAAAAATGATTCCTTATGCCGGAAATGTTTGTCCTTATTGTAATGCTGACAAACAACAAGATAAAAGCAAACAAGGCAAAATGTTTTTAATTATAATGGCAGTTTTTATATTATTAATTATTTATATTATAAGTTAAAGTTTTCTGTTTTTTTGCGACATAGCTAAATTATAATTTTATATTTTTTCATATAATGTTAGATATTATAGAAAAAAAACTTTCGGGGTATACGTTTATTGATTTATTTGCCGGTATTGGCGGATTTCATTATGCCTTACATTCTTTTGGAGCTGAATGTGTTTTTGCTTCGGAATGGGATATTCATGCTTCAGAAACATATGCACGAAATTTTAATTTCACCCCGGAAGGTGATCTAACACAAATATCCGTCGAAAATATTCCTTCTCATGATATTTTATGTGCGGGTTTTCGTTGTCAGGCATTTTCTGTTTCGGGCAGACAAAAAGGTTTTGATGATATTCGAGGTGCTTGGCATACGCTATGTCGGTGAGACCGGAGCAAAAAAACTGGCACAGGCATGTCGCTCCATAAGTGTACTCCAACAGGCATCTTTGCAGCAATTAGAAGCGGTAGATGAAATAGGAGAAAAAATTGCCGCCAGCATAAAAATGTATTTCCGCAACGAACAAAATTGTATGTTAGTCGACCGTCTCCGTAAAGCCGGTGTGCAAATGGAAGTTGCCGACGATGAGGTAGCACTGCAATCAAATACATTAGACGATAAGAAAATAATAATTTCCGGTACGTTTGAACAGTATTCCCGAGATGAAATAAAGGAACTTATAGAGAAACATGGCGGTAAAAATGTGAGTTCAATTTCAAAAAACACCGATTTTTTACTTGCAGGCGAGGGGATTGGTCCTTCAAAATTGGCAAAAGCAGAAAAATTATCTGTTCCTATTATAAGCGAGGAGGA
>JAQICB010000165.1 GCA_027858745.1 Bacteroidales bacterium | reverse complement strand
TTAATAAACATGCAATCAGATTCCATACACAATATGCAAATCGTGTTTATAGAATTGAAACAAGGGGTATTCAACCGGGAATAACAGAGGGGTATGGTGTAGGTGGAAGCTATATATATAGTTTATCCCAAAAAAATATATATCAACCATCTATTCAATTACAATACCAATATAGATATATTGAAGGAACATGTTTTGAGCAAAGTTTTGATGCATATATACTTCAATATGATGCGGAATATATCGTTCATGAATGTAATCTTGGGTATGTAAATAGTTTTAATTTCAAAAATATTGAGATTCAAATTACACCCGGAATCAGTTGGTTTCATCATGTTTTATATGGATTTAATGCAATTGCAATACAAGATTATGAAAACAGATATTCGCCAAATAATGATGTTATTGAAGGGTTAAATGGTCCTGGTTGGAGAATCTCACTTGAGATGTCGGTAGGTTATAGATTTTAATTGAAAACACACTAACACAATGAAACAAATATTGATTATTTTAGCTTTCATTTTCTTGTATTGTCAAACCTTCAGTCAAGAGAAAACATCTTATTCTGTCGGATTTTTTGCTACAAATGTTTTTAGTGATTACGGTGGCTATATTACATATAATAGAAATAAACATGCAATAAGATTCAATTGTCAATATATTACAAGAAAGTATGAAATTAATGAGTATTTAACTCCCGGTCCTACCAGTGGGTTTGGACTCGGCTTAAATTACGTTTATCAATTTTTTGAATACCCAGACAATAAAGTGTATAAACCTAAAATATCAATAGGTTATTTATACAGAGAATTAGAAGGCAGTGAGTATGTTCTATCCTATGGAAATCAAGAACATAATTTTGATGTATATCAAAAAACAAATGAAATAAATTTTGGATATATTAATAGTTTTAATGTGAAAAAAATTGAAATACAAATAAATCCTTATTTTTGTTATTATAAAGAACATGGTAAAAAGATAGATATGATATTCTATACCTACGAAGACTCAGGAACCAGAGTAATTGATATGGGAACCAGTTCCTGGGATGATTGGGATTATAAAATTTCATTAGAAATATCTGTAGGTTATAGGTTTTAATTGAAAAACAATAATCATGAAAAAAACCATATTAATTTTATTATTCAGCATAGTCGCTTGTTCAGTTTTTGCACAAGAGGCAATTGATACCAATTATCGAAAAAATGCATCTCGTGGAATGATCTATTATATTCCCATGCCAACGTTACGTGGAATTAGCTTTTCGCAGGAACGTTTTGTGCGACAAAAATTGAGTCTTGATGCTACAGGGAGCTATGTGTCGCTCACGGGAGATGGTGGTTGGAACATTACATCAGTTTGTATGGGGACAAAATGGTATATACCCGCACAAAGAAATAAGCTGCGATTATACTGGATTAATCCAAATATATTGTGGATGTATTATTATCAAAATTCTCAAAGCGGCACTTCCAAATTGGATAATTACCATATAGGTTTATCAATAGGGAAAAGACGCTATTTTAAAAATGAAAAAGTGTTTTGGGATATCGGTGTTGGTCTTTCCTATGGCGTAGGAGTATATAGATATTACCGAGAAGATGATGAAACCGGTCATAATAATATATATTCATTCTATCCAAGATTTATTCTTAATGTTGGATATCGGTATTAATGTAAGAGTACATGTTTTTATAAAGAGAATATGATAAAAAAGTATATATACATATTATTATTTTTAGAAAGATGAATACTGACATTTCACCACTGAGGACATAAAAAAATACGATGAGGTTTTTTTTTGAAAAACTGTCGGTTCGGATTGATTTGCCACTTCAACTAATGAATTGATTTTTAGATTCCGTGTTGCGTGGCGGCATTTTTTTTCTTTTTTTTGCTGTAGAAAAAAAGAAGAAGAATCTTTAGAACAAAGAACAAGTGTACACATATTCTGTCATCTTCACATTTTGCCACATCGTATCCGTCCTTTGGTGAAAAAAATGGGGTTAACTCTCAGGATGATACTGAACATGAAATAATTTTGGGTTTTGTTAACAGATTTAGTAGTTCTCATACTATTTCTATTAACATAATTCCTCGTTTTGGCTATTATTTTTCGTATGAAAAAGAATCAAATATGAGAGAAATATATGATTATTATAATACCATAGATTTAACTCCTCGTGATAAAGAAAAATGGCTTTTTAGGGTTGGTTTGGATATATCAGTAGAATATTGCTTTTGAGTCATTGCTTGAATATTCGTCTTCTGTGTTTCCTTATATTTTTGTCTCCGAAAGATAGTATTTTTGCGAGTAAACGTATATATTTGAAGAAATTTCATATATAAAAGGTATAGTATTTATGATTATAAAAACCGCACAATTTCTTACGAGTAGTGCTATTGTTGAACAATGTCCGAAACGGAAACTTCCTGAGTTTGCGTTTATCGGCAGGTCGAATGTCGGGAAGTCTTCGCTTATTAATTTGTTGACAAATCACAATAAGTTGGCGAAAATATCGGGAACACCCGGAAAAACACAAACTATAAATCATTTTGTGATTAATGATGCCTGGTTTTTGGTGGATTTGCCGGGATATGGATTTGCGAAATTAAGCAAAAAAGCACGGGTAGATTTGGAAAATATGATTCATTCCTATGTTCTGAAACGGGAAAATCTGGCATGTTTGTTTGTGCTTATTGATTCTCGTCATAAACCTCAGGCTATTGATATCGATTTTATTCGCTGGTTGGGTGAACATGAAATACCCTTTGCTCTTATTATGACCAAAACGGATAAGATTAAGAAACAGGAGTTAATTGAAAATATCGAAGCATTTCAAAATAAAATGTTTGAGGAATGGGAGGAATTACCCGTATTTTTTTATTCTTCGGCTGTCTCGAAACAAGGACGGGAGGAAATTTTGGATTATATAGAATCTATTTATAATATACTGTAACATGAACATTTTTGCTGAATATTCGTTGTGGTTTATTCCGCTTTTTGTGCTGATTTCTTTGAGCTTGTCTTTTCTTTTGTATCGAAAAGATCGCTCGTTTAAGGAGGCTCCTCGTTGGATTCGTTCGCTTTTGTTCGCCTTACGGGCTATTGTCGTGTTTTCTCTTTTAGTATTGCTTTTGGGTGTGTTTGTGAATATTTTTCACGTTCGTGTAGAAAAACCGGTCGTACTCGTTCTGCAAGATAATTCACAGTCTGTTACGGTAACGAAAGATGCCGATTTTTATACAGATGAATATCCCGCCAAAATGGACAGTTTGCTGCACGAATTATCGAATGAATATGAGGTTTTTTCATATAGCTTTGGTGAAAGTGTTGAGGATTTATCAGGCTATTCTTTTTCGCAAAAAGAGACTGATATTGCCGGAGCTTTGGAGCATGTTTCCGATCGTTTTTTTACGCGAAATGTCGGAGCGGTAATACTTGCCAGTGATGGTATGTATACTCGTGGAAATAATCCGCTCTATGCTGCACGCAATCTTTCTTTTGATGCTCCGGTATATTCTCTCTTGTTGGGCGATTCGGTACAGGCTAAAGATGTGGTAATTCATGCCGTGCAAGCCAATGAAATTGTGTTTCGTAATACGCCGTTCCCGGTAAAGCTTGACTTACGTGCCTTTTCTGTTAAAGGACAGAGAGTTCGTGTGAGTATTTTTTCTGAATCAAAAAAAATATTTTCAAAAGAGATTTTTGTAGATTCCGACGAGTGGTATCAAGAGGAAATTTGTTATATTTCTTCTGATGAATTGGGTAAGCAGATATTTCGTGTTGAGCTCGAACATATTGAGGGCGAAATTAGTTACGAAAATAATGCAATGGATTTTATCGTAGATGTCTTGGAAAGTAGACAGAAAATAGCTGTTGTCTACAATCATGTTCATCCGGATGTGGGGGCAATAACACAGGCATTACAATCTAATAAGCATTACGATGTGCAGGCATATCATATTTCAGATTTTGATGCTTCAACAATTCATACTTATAATTGTATTGTTTTTCATGGTTTGCCCGAACAGCCTTCTTCGGTTAATGCACTAGTTGAATCGGCATATAAAAAACAGGTTCCGGCGGTATATATGTATAATACTTCGATGAATATGAATCGCTTGCCTCAATATGGTTCCGGGCTGTCAATTTCTGCTCAGAATAATAATTTTGATGAGGTGTCGGCTGCTGTTGATAAGCAATTCGCTCTGTTTCAAATAACCGATGCTTTTTCGCAGTTTCTGTCTCAAGCTCCTTCGCTCAACGCACCGTATGGTTCGTATACCATGAATCCGGAGGCAGATGTGTGTCTGTGGCAAACAGTAGGAGGCATTCAAGTTTCACGACCATTGTTGCTTTTTTATGAATCGGAGGGGGTAAAGCGAGCAAGCTTTTTGGCCGAAGGATTATGGCGATGGCGATTGTTCGTAATGCGTGAACAGCAATCTTCGGAATTGTTTGATGTGTTTATCAATAATATTATTCGTTACGTGTCTTTAACCGAAACTCGTTCGTTGTTTCGTGTTTCTTCGAAAGAGGTGTTTACCGAAAATCAGGACATTATGCTGTATGCTGAGTTGTATGATTATAATTTTCAGCTGGTAATGGATGAGGCAATTTCTTTACAAATTCGAGATTCGATAGGAACTGAATATACCTATATGTTTACGCCGCAATCACAAAGATATGTGGTGAATGCCGGTAGTTTTCCTCCCGGAAAATATACCTATAAGGCATCGTGTACCTATAATAACAAACAGCATTCCGAAAAAGGAATTATATTGGTAACGCAAAACCAAAAAGAATTTATTTCAACACGTGCACAGGCAGGTTTAATGAGAGAAGTTGCTCAGGAAACCGGAGGTTCTTTATTTGTACCACAAACAATGTCGGCTATTTTAGATAGTATTTCTCGAAATGTACAAATTACACCTGTTTCTCATAGTAGTCAAAAACGAGCAAATATTTTAGATTATTGGCAATTGTTATTGATTTTGGTTATTGCATTATCTGTTGAGTGGTTTTTGCGAAAATTTTATGGTGGTGTGTAGACATTTTTTTTAAATTTGAAAAAAAATAAAAACAGCACACAATAATTTATACTATGAGGTGTTTTTTGAATGAATTTAAAGAGACATTATTGTATAATAAATATATAAACAAAGACGTATGAAAGAACAAATTATACAAAAATCTGATGAGAATGTTTCGGTTGACATTTCTCAATTAAATGAAAAAATTAAACAGGAAAGTGCATTTGTTGATATGCTTCAAGCAGAAATGGGAGAAGTTATTATTGGGCAAAAATCTTTAGTTGAGGGCTTACTTATCGGTTTGCTTTCGAACGGACATATTCTGTTGGAAGGAGTTCCTGGTTTGGCAAAAACACTTGCAATTACAACATTATCTCAGACGGTTGATGCTTCATTTAGCCGTATTCAGTTTACCCCCGATTTACTGCCTGCCGATTTATTGGGAACTATGATTTATAGTCAGAAAAAAGAAGAGTTTATTGTAAAAAAAGGACCAATTTTCGCAAATTTTATTTTGGCTGATGAAATTAACCGTTCACCGGCAAAAGTGCAAAGTGCTTTGCTCGAAGCTATGCAGGAACGACAAGTTACTATCGGTTCTGAAAGTTATAAGCTCGAAGAACCTTTTTTGGTAATGGCAACTCAAAACCCTATAGAACAGGAGGGGACATACCCGCTTCCTGAAGCTCAGGTTGACCGGTTTATGTTGAAAATCGTTATTGACTATCCTCAGAAAAATGAGGAGCAATTAATCATACGTCAAAATTTACAACAAATTTTTCCGCAAGCGAAAAAGGTAATTACTCCCGATGCGATTAATCAAGCACGAAAAGTTGTGTCGGAAGTGTATATGGATGAGAAAATAGAAAAATATATTGTTGATATTATTTTTGCAACACGAAATCCTCAGGACTATAATTTACCGGAATTGGAGAAATTAATTTCATATGGTGGTTCTCCTCGTGCCGGAATTAGTATGGCAAAAGCTGCAAAAGCATATGCTTTTATTAAACGTCGCGGGTTTGTTATCCCCGAAGATATTCGTGCGGTATGTTATTCGGTACTTCGTCACAGAATTGGTTTGACGTATGAAGCGGAAGCGGAAAATGTGACTACGGAAGAAATTATTACTTCAATTTTAAATCAAGTTGATGTGCCATAAAAATAAAGGGTAGTTATGCTTGAAACAGGAGATTTACTTAAACGAGTACGGAAAATAGAAATAAAATCGCGCGGGCTTTCTAAAAATGTTTTTGCCGGAGAATATCATAGTGTGTTTAAAGGAAGGGGAATGACATTTAGCGAGGTGCGTGAATATCAATATGGCGATCCAATTCGTGATATTGATTGGAATGTTACTGCTCGGTTCAACAAACCGTATGTAAAGGTTTTTGAAGAGGAACGTGAACTGACGGTGATGTTGCTTATTGATATGAGTGGTTCGCAAGCTCTGGGAACACGCATGCGTACCAAACGTGAATATGTTGCTGAAATAGCAGCTGTTCTTATGTTTTCTGCTATTCAAAATAACGATAAAATCGGGGTTATCTTATTTGCAGATAAAGTTGAAAAGTTTATTCCTCCCCAAAAAGGGCGTAAGCATATTCTTCGAATTATTCGGGAAATATTAGAATTTACACCAACGTCTCAAGGAACAAATGTCCCGCATGCAATTAAGTTTTTTACAAATGCAATTAAGCGTCGGTGTACTGCGTTTGTTTTGTCTGATTTTGTTGACGACAATCCTTTGTATGATGCTCTTTCGATAGCCAATAGAAAACATGATGTGATTGCGATTCGCATTTTTGATCTAATTGAACGAGAGATTCCGAATATTGGTTTTGTGCGGATGAAAGATGTGGAGACCGAGGAAGAAATGTGGGTTAATACGGCTCAAAAGTCGGTTCGAAATTATTATAAAGAGCATATGTTGAACCAAACACAGAAGTTTGAAAATATTTGTGTGCGTACCGGTGTCGATATGGTTTCTGTTCAGTCAAATCAAGATTATGTTGTGCCATTAATGCAGTTATTTAAAAAACGATAAGCTATAAAAATTAATAAAAAAACACATATGAAATATGTATTAGTCGGTTTGTTGTGTCTGTCATCTTTTTTTTCGTTTTCTCAAGGAGAACGCTGCTATGCGAGCCTTGATACAAGCGAGGTGATGATTGCTCAACCGTTTAATTTACAAGTTTCTTTATTGATACCGCCGGATTCACTTGTTATGTATCCTGAAGAGGGACAATCTTTTTTGTCACAATTTGAATGTATTCGCTGTGCGGATATTGATACACTTTCTGAAACGGAAACCGAATTGGAATTACTCTTTTCCTATACATTGTCTCGTTTCGAGCCCGGTTCGGTTTCTTTCCGTGCCGGACCATATATTATTGGAAACAATGATACGCTGTGGTCGAATCCACTTACACTTATGGTACATATGCCACAGGTTGATACTGCGAGTGCAATTATGCCTATAAAAGCAATAAAACAACCGGTGTATACTTGGCGTGATTGGTTGCCGGATATTTTATTATATGCCGGAATAGGGCTTTTTGTGTTAATTCTTATTCTTCTCGCAATCAAATATGGAAAGAATCTTAAAAAGCCTCGTATCGTTCACTCAAACATTATTTCGGAAACTCCGTATGAAAAAGCTCTGCGTGAACTCGATGAATTGGATACAAAGGAATTGTGGAAAGATGGAAAACATAAAATTCATTATACAGAACTGACCGATATTTTACGGACTTATGTGGAAGAAGCATTTGATATAGCGGTATTTGAAAAAACCTCGGATGATTTTTTCCACATTCTCACATCAAGCGGCAAGCTCTCAACATCGTTGTTTGATGATATGCGTTCCTTATTGACTGAATCTGATTTTGTGAAATTTGCAAAGCATAAACCGGAAAAAGATACTGTTTACAAACATACATCTATCGTGCGTGCTATTGTGCAAGATTTACATACAAATACAAAAACTCTTCAAGATAATCAAGATATATGACAGAAGGATTTGTACATATTATGAATGGAGCTTATGATTTCGAAAATCCTGAATTTTTTTGGGGATTTATTCTTGTTGCTCTTATGCTCGTATGGTATGTTGTGTCGCATACAAAAGGAGCTCAGGTTCGTATGCCCTCAATTAGTGGATTTAAAGGAAAACAGGCGGGAGTTATGCACTATCTTATGCATCTGCCGATATTGTTTCGAACAGCGGCTTTGTCTGTTTTGATAATTGCTCTGGCTCGTCCGGTTTCCGTCGACTCATATGCAGACTCCACAAGTTATGGTGTCGATATTATGCTTGCACTCGATATTTCGGGGAGTATGCTTGCACGAGATTTGAAACCCGATAGAATAGAGGCTTCGAAAGATATTGCCGCTCAGTTTATAAATAGTCGGCAACAAGACCGTATCGGTTTGGTGGTGTTTAGCGGCGAAACCTATACTCAATGTCCGCTTACTGCAGATCATACAACATTAATTAATTTGTTGAGTCAAATTGAAACCGGCATTATTGAGGACGGAACAGCTATCGGAATGGGCTTATCTCTCGCAGTTACTCGTTTGCAAGAAAGTGATGCAATAAGTAAAGTGGTAATTCTGTTAACTGATGGGGTTAATAATTCAGGAGATATTGACCCTGCAACTGCTGCAGAGTTGGCTCAAAAAAAAGGGGTGCGTGTGTATACTATTGGAGTTGGTAGCAGAGGTAAAGCTCCCTATCCGATGCAGACGATGTTTGGAACTCAGATTCAATATGTTGATGTAGAAATCGATGAAAAATCTTTACAACATATTGCTGAAATTACCGATGGAAAATATTTTAGGGCGACAAATAATAAGGATTTACAAAATATATATGAAGAAATTGATGCATTAGAAAAAACGAAAATCGAAGATTTTGTATATACCACAAAACAAGAAGAATATGCGTTTTTTGCTTTGTGGGGAATTGCCTTATTGGCAATAGAAATTCTGTTACGTTTTACCATATTAAAAAAGTTTCCGTAATATGAAAGAATCAAATTTTGCATTTGCACATCCGGAATATTTTAATTTACTCTACGGTTTGGTAGTGTTAATCGTGTTGTTGATGTATTCACGTATTGTTACCAAAAAAAGAATGAAGCGTCTTGCTGATAGTTCGTTTTATTACCTTGTGCTTCCTGATATTTCATTTGGCAAAGCGGTATTTAAATGGTTTTTGCTTTCTTGTGCATATATTGCTCTTGTCTTTGCTTTAGCTCGTCCGCAATTTGGGCTCAAATTGCAAGAGGTAAAACAGAAGGGGATTGAACTGGTTATTGCACTTGATGTGTCTAACAGTATGAGTGCCGAAGATATTTCACCAAGCAGAATTGAACGCGCAAAATTAGCAATTCAACGCATGACAGATAATCTGAAAGATGATAAAATTGCTATAGTGGTTTTTGCCGGTGGTGCCTATACGCTTTTACCTCTCACAACCGATATTTCTGCTGCAAAAATGATGATTAAAAATGTCCAGACGGATTTTATAAAACAACAAGGAACTTCTATAAGCACTGCATTACAGCAATCTATTCGTTCGTTTACTGATGACCCCAAAGTGGAAAAAGCTATTGTGCTTATTAGCGATGGTGAAGATCATGATGAAGATGCTCTGAAAATGGTTGCTCGTGCTCAGGAAAAAGGAATTCGTATTTTCACGGTCGGTATGGGAACGTCCGATGGTGTGCCAATTCCTGTGAAAGATGGCTACGGACGGCGAACTTATATGCAAGATCGTTCCGGACGCGTGGTGACGACAAAATTGAATGAAGCTATTTTGAGAAAAATTGCTGAACAAGGTGAAGGAATGTACTCTCGTGCAGATTTTAATCCGATTATTCACGAGTTGAATAGTTTCACACAATCGGAATTTGAAACAAAAAAATATAGCGAATATGACGAAAAATTTCAGTATTTTTTGGCAATTGCTATTTTATTCATATTAATAGAAAGTCTCTTTTTAGATAAGAAAAATAAATATTTACAGAAATATTCACTTTTTAAATAATTAAATTATGATTACTCATATTGTAATGTGGAACTTACAGGACGAGGCTCTTGGAGCTTCCAAAGAAGAAAACAAACAGGTTTTTAAACAAAAATTAGAGGAATTAACACAAACGGTTCCGGGTATCGAATATCTTGAAGTTGGTCTCAAAGGAGAAAAATCTCCCGAAATGAATCATGATATTATTTTAATAACTAAATTTAAATCATGGGAAGATTTAACTACCTATGCAGAACATCCGAACCACCTTAAAGTGGTTGATTTTGTGAAGCAAGTTGTGAGTTCTCGTGCTGCTATTGATTTTGAATCGTAAATTTTTATGAGCATGAAAAAATATATAGGAATTTGTATTGGCGTATTTTTTTCGGTATCTCTTGCCGGACAAAATGTTGATATTCGGCCCTATATAGAAAAAGGGAATCAACTTTATGATTCGGTGGACTATAGAAGTGCTGCTACGCAGTATAAACATGCACTTTTGCTCGATTCTACATCTTTCGATACCTGGTTTAATTTTGCATCGGCATTATATAATCTCGATAAATTTATTCTCGCTTCTGATGCTTTTGAGCATGCTCAACGCTTACAAGAGGATTCTGTTCTCAAGGCTGAGGCTTTGTATGGAAAGGGAAATTGTTATGTGCAACTTGCAGATTATGCCAAAGCGGTGGATGTGTATAAAAAGTCATTATTGTATAATCCACTTGATTCGGCAGCTGTATATAATTATGCATATGCAAAAGTACTTCTGGATGCTGAACGTGAACGTGAAAAACAAGAAAATGAAAGCCAAGATGATGATTCGGATGATGATGAAAAGAAACCAAGTGAATATGCCGTGGATATAAAAAAACGTGCGGATGAACTTGTTCAGCAGTATAAATTTACTGAAGCAGATGAATTAATGAGGGAGGCCATGAAGAAAGATGAAACGGTTGAACAGTTTTTTGGTGGATTTGTGAAGAAAATATCTGAGGTTGCATTAATTGTTGAAAAACACAAAATTCAAGAAGAAAATAAAGAGTAATGATATGAGCATACTGAATAACACATTGAAATTTTTTATTCTACTATTGTGTATGACGATATCGTATACGGCTTTTTCACAAAAGTCTTCTGAAGAATATTTTAATACAGCGAGCTCATTGTATATACATGAAAAAGCTAAGGAGTCGATGTATATGGCTCAGCGTGGTTTGGAAGTGTACGAAGACAATGAGAAATTACAAGACTTGTATGATTTGATTGCGAAACAAGAACAACAAAAGCAGCAACAACAACAACAGCAACAACAAAAGAAAGAGAATGAACAAGGGGATGATTCAAATGAGTCAAATTCGGGTGATGGCAGTTCGGATGAAAGTTCACAAGATTCTGAAAAATCGCAAGAGCAAAAAGACCAAGAAAAATCGGGAGATTCTCAGGATGAAAATGATGATTCACAAAAAAAGAGAGATAAATCTGACCCGAATAAAGATTCACAGCAAGATGATTCTGCTGATGGAGCTTCTGAAAATCAAAATAAAGAAGAACAAAAGGCTGGAAATCAAGAGTCTGAAGAAAAGGAAAATGAAGATGATGCCCCACGTGAGTCAGGTTTTTCGCAAATGAATGACTCGAAAGGTTCTCAAGAACAAAAAGGTCAAATTTCGACTATGGAAGCGGAGATGCTTTTGCAGTCTATAGAGAATCAGGATAGAAATGTGCAAATGAAAGTTCAAAGACACAAAAATAAACAATCACAACAACGAACAGTTGATAAAGATTGGTAATTATGATAAAAACTATATATAGGAACATACTTTTTATTTCTCTTCTCATATGTGTGAGCGGATATGTATCGGCACAAAAAGTGTCGTTTACTGTTGTTGCCCCAAATGTAGTTGAGGTAAATGAAGTGTTTCAGATTCAGTATGTCAGTAATGCTGAACCTGAACAAGGATTTCAGATTCAGAATATTAAAGGTCTCGAATTGCTTGGTGGTCCGCAGCGGGGACAAAGCACTCAAATTTCTATTGTTAACGGGAGACGGTCAATGGAATATAAAATTACAGAAACTTATTCGTATCGTGCTCTCAATCCCGGATCTGTAACGATACCACAGGCAAAAATTCATGTCGATGGCCGTCCGTACCGTACTCGCCCCAAAACTATTGAAGTGGTTGGTTCGGCTTCGGCAAAACAACAGTATTCCCAATCTCAACAGCAATCGAGTCAAGGGACTCAGCAGTCCGCAAATCAATCGCAGCAGACCTACGATGATATTTTTGTGCGAGTTAATGTAAACAAAACCAATGCATATGTTGGTGAGGCTATATATGTTTCTTTAAAGTTGTATACGAAATACCGTATAAATTTGAATGAACATTCCTATCCGGATTTCCCCGGATTTTTCAAAAAGGATATTGAAGCACCACAAAATTTACAATATACGTCGGAGATAATAAATGGGAAAGAATACAATACTGTTTTGTTTAAGAAAATGGTAGTTTTCCCTCAAAGATCGGGGCAGTTGAAAATTACACCTTTCGAAATAGATTGTAATATTCTTATACCACACTCTCGCGGTTTTTGGGGAATGCAGTATAATGAAAAACGAAAAATTGTTGCAAGCGATCCGATTGTGATTTCCGGAAAACCTTTGCCATCTCCCAAACCATCACATTTTAAAGGTGCTGTCGGGCAATTTACGGTTTCGGGAAAAACCGATGTTGTTGAGATTCCGCAAAATGAAGCATTTTCCTATACAGTTGTGGTTCGGGGTAGGGGAAATATGTCACTGTTCCAGCCACCAAACATTACGTTTCCGCCCGATTTTGAAGTGTATGAACCAAAAGTGTCTCATTCTGTTACTCCAACTGCTCATGGCGAGAGAGGAAAGGTGACGTATAAGTATGTTATTATTCCCCGACATAAAGGTAATTTCGAAATTCCTCGTATGCAGTTTTCTTATTTTAATCCGGAAACACAATCGTATGAACTCTCGGTTGTCGATAAGATTCCTGTTGTAGTCACTCAAGGGACTGAATCATCACCACAAATGGTGTCAAATTATAGTCAGCATTCTAAAGAAGAGGTAACGTATTTTGGTAATGATATTCGATTTATAAAAACCAATCCGAGTTCTTTGAAAAAGAAGCGGACGTATATTTTGTCATCACCCTTGTATGCTTTATGGTATGTTATTCCTTTGCTTATACTTATTAGTTTGCTTATTTTTCGTAGAAAGAAAATAGCTGAAAATAAAAATATTGCAAAAGTGCGAACCAAAAAAGCTAATCGTGAATCAAAAAAACGGCTCAAACAAGCAGCATCTTTATTGCGGGAAGGGAAAGACTCGGCTTATTATCAATCTGTTGCACAGGCATTGTTGGGATATATTTCCGATAAATATACAATTTCGAGAGTTGATTTGAATAAAGATGTTATGAGCCATTTTTTAAGTCAAAAATCTGTCCCCGAAGAGTATATTTCTGAGTTGATTGATGTACTCGAAGTTTCCGAATTCGGACAATATACGCCTAATCCGTCTATTCAGGATAAAGAAAAATTATATGTGCGTGCATCAGAATTAATTCGAAAATTTGAACAAATTGTGAAATAATATGGAAATGATGAAACGATTATATACCTTGTTTTTTGCTTCTATTCTTTGTATGTCTGCGTCCTTTGCACAGAATGAAGATGTGTTGCGAGCCGAACAATTATATGAAAATCAGCTGTATGATAGTGCATTGGTGGTGTATGAGAATTTACTGAATCAGGGTTATCACAATGCTATTTTCTATTATAATATTGGTAATGTATATTATAAAAAAAATGATGTGGCTCGGGCAATTTTATATTATGAAAAAGCATTTCTGTTGAATCCGCATGATTCCGATATTCAACATAATTTAAATTTTACGAGAGCCCAACAAGTTGATAAAATTGAATCGCTTGGGCATGGTTTTGTAAAATCATGGTATACACGCTTGTATCGTTTGTTTAATCCGAATGTGTGGATTGTTCTGAGTATCATTTCGTTCCTGGTTTTTTTATCCGGATTGGCATTATTCTTTTTTTCTTCGCAACTTTTGTATCGAAAATTAGGTTTTTTTCTTGGGGTATTTTTGCTCCTTGTTTCTCTTGTAAGCTATATTTCTGCACAATCTCGCTATACCGAACTAACTGCGCATGAATATGCTATTGTTGTAGAACCAACCGTGTCTATTAAAACAGAACCATTAGAAACCTCAAAAGATTTAACGGTAATTCATGGTGGATTAAAAGTTAAAATATTACAAGAGAAACAAGACTGGATTTTAATCCGTCTTTCCGATGGTAATAAAGGGTGGATTGAGAAACACTTTATTGAGGAGATATGATTTTTTTATAAAAGAGCTTTTTCAATGTCAGCAAAAGTCATTTTTGGAGTAATAAAATGAACCAAACCGTTTGTTGTAGCACACACAATAGTGCCATTACGTAAAATAATGGGCGATGAGAAAAAGCGACCGCCAAGAGGTATCGAAATTATTTTTTCTCCTTTAGAGTTCAGAATATAAATGTGTTTGTCGTATGAGCCAATAATGATATAGTTGTTTTTGGTTATGGCAGCCGACGATACAACTCTTTTTTTTGTTTTTATTCTATTTATTAAGACGCCTTTTGAATCTAATAGGTATATGTATGAATCAAATGAGCCAAAAACGATATTTCCATCATGTGTTAAGCGAGGTGAACCGTGAATTTTTCCTCGTGTTTTGAATGACCATTCTAAACCACCTTTTTTATTTATTGTGTATAAATTTTTGTCATATGAGCCAAAAGAAAGTAATGAATCGGCAAGTTCAAGAGCTTTTGAATGCATTATCCATCCTTTGGTTTTAAACGAACTAATAAGTTTGGACTGAGCCGATAAAATATACATTCGTTTGTCATTTGCCCCTATTGCAACTGAGTTGTCGCTCAATAACGTGGGGCTGCCGTGAACAATTTTTCGTTTTGTTTTGTAGTCTGTATATTGTTTCGAATCGAAGTCGTAAAATTTTATAGAACCGGTGTTGGTGCCAAAAACTATTTTTGAAGAATCAAGTTGCACTGTGTTGGTAAAAATAGTGCCACCCGGTTTAATGTGACTTTTTTCTTGACCTAATTCATTGAAAATATAGAGATTACCATCATATGAACCAATAGAAATGAGGCTGTCGAAAATAAGTGATGGCGTCGCATGAATCCACCCCTTTGTTTTCTCCGTGTGTATTATATCGCCCGTGTTCGATAAAAAATAGATGCGTTTTTTATGACTTCCTATCACAACATTATCATTGAGTGTTTTTATCGGACTCGAATAAAATGCACCCGAAAGTTTGAGTGTGCGTATTTCAAAAAAAGAATCATTTAAAAGAGATAATTTTTGAGAAGAACATGAAAATAAAAAAAATGGTAATACTGTGAATAGTATCGTTTTACATAAAAAATGCATTGTTTTTTCTTTTAAAATGTGAAAATACATCTTTTATGAATCCGAAGCAAATAAAAAAAAGCAAATAAAAAAAAGAATTCTTATTGTATTAATAAAAATTATATTTAATTTTGTCGCTCCTAATGCGGATGTGGTGAAATTGGTAGACACGCTAGACTTAGGATCTAGTGCCGCGAGGTGTGTGGGTTCGAGTCCCTCCATCCGCACAAAAAAACCGCTATTATTGATATAGCGGTTTTTTTTTAATGTAAAAAATGGTAAAAAGCATCCATGGAGAAAATTACAATACAAGTTTGATTATTTCATGGGTGTAGTACAAATCTCGTCGATTAGGCGGGTGTAACAAATAAAAATCAATTAATATAAACATATGAATATTTCAAAAGAAGGTGACGGTCTTACAGGTGTTATTAAAATGACGTTAGAGCCGGAAGATTATACACCACAAGTAGAAACAAAATTAAAAGATTACCGTAAACAAGCAAAAGTTGATGGTTTCCGTCCGGGAACAGTACCTATGGGACTTGTAAAGAAAATGTATGGTAAATATGTCCTTGTTGATGTGATAAATGCTTTATTGTCTGAAAATCTTCAAAAGTATATTGCTGATAATAAATTACGAATTCTTGGAGAGCCTCTTCCTAACGAAGAATTACAAAAAGAAATCGACTGGGATAATGACTCGGCTTTCGAATTTGCGTTTGATATTGCTACTGCTCCTGAAATTTCAGTTTCGTTAAGTAAGAAAAATAAAGCTGACTATTTCAAAATTGAGCCTGATAAAGACATGATTGATAAACAAATCGAAGGGTTTACCTCTCGTTTTGGAACCCAAGAAACAGTTGATGCTATTGAAGGAGAAGAATTTATTAAAGGTAATGTAACACAGGTTACCGATAATGACGAACCGTATTCAAAAGAAGATGTTTCGATGCTTCTTTCAAAAGTTGCAACAGAATCAGAATTAGACACATTCAAAAATGCAAAAATAGGTGATACTATTGTGTTTAATCCTAAAAAAGCATTCGAAAACGATACTGAAATTGCTTCGATGTTAGGTATTGAAAAAGAAAATACTGAATTAATGCAGGCTGACTATAATCTCGAAATTACTGAGATTTTACGATTCAAAAAATCTGAAATTAATCAAGAATTATTCGATAAAGTTTTTGGTGAAGGAGAAATTTCTTCTGAAAAAGAATTCGAACAAAGAATTATCGAAGATTTAGAAAAACAATTGGCACCAAACAGTGATTATAAATTTTTCTACGATTTTAGAGATAAATTAGTGAAATCTCAAAAAATTGAATTACCCGAAGAATTTTTAAAACGATGGTTGCTCGAAACCAATAAGGATAATGATAAAGTGACTCCTGAGCAAATAGAGTCTGATTTTGAAGTGTTCTTGGATGATTTGCGCTGGCAACTTATTAGCGGTAAATTAATGCAAGATAACGAAATTCAAGTAAGCCAAGAAGATATTGTTGAAGGTGCTAAAGAATTTACGCGTATGCAGTTTGCTCAATTTGGTATGCATAATCCTCCCGAGGAAGATCTCGAAAAATGGAGTATGGAGATTTTAAAGAACAAAGAAGAAGCAAATAAAATTTACGAAACCGAACAACAACGAAAACTTATTGAATTTTTGAAAGAAACGGTTAATTTGGACGAGAAAAAGATTAGTTTTGATGAGTTTAAGGAAATGGTAGAACAAAAATAATTTTCGTATCTTCTAATATAAAACTCAATTATTATGAATGATTTTAAAAAATATGCAACGAAACATCTTGGCATAAACAGTATGGTTTTTGACCAATATTCTTCTATTGCAAATAGTTATATTTCTCCCACAATTATTGAAGAACGTCAGTTGAATATGACCACCATGGATATATTCTCTCGTTTGATGATGGATAGAATTATATTTGTTGGTTTACCAATTGATGATTATGTGGCGAATATTGTGCAAGGGCAATTGTTGTATCTCGAATCGGTTGATCAAACCAAAGATATTCAGATATATATTAATTCTCCGGGAGGTAGTGTATATGCAGGATTGGGTATTTATGACACGATGCAATATATAAATGCCGATGTTGCAACTATCTGTACCGGTATGGCTGCCTCAATGGCGTCTGTCTTTTTATGCGGTGGAGCAAAAGGAAAACGAATGGCATTGAGGCATTCGCGAGTGATGATTCACCAACCTCTTGGTGGAGCACAAGGTCAAGCTTCGGATATAGAAATCACAACCCGCGAAATTTTGAAATTGAAAAAAGAATTGTACGAAATTATCGCACATCACACCGGACATACGTATAAAAAAATAGAAAAAGATTCTGATAGAGATTATTGGATGACTGCGGAAGAAGCCGTGAAGTATGGAATGATTGATGAAGTGATGAAGAGAAAATAGAAATATATTTTTCTTGAAATATAATTTAAAAGAGTTCGCAGGTTGCGAGCTCTTTTTTTTGTCGTAAAGTGAAGGTGGTTTGGTGATATTGAGTGCGACTCGAAGTCGCGCCCCGAATTAGTAGTGTATGATCTTAATAAATCCATAGGTATTCTTTTATCTTCGTACACTCGTGCTATTAATAAACAAGAAAAACGGAGCGGTTTATTGTTTCGAAAAAGAACAAAAGCAGAATGTCTTAATTGTTTTCAGGAACTTTCCCCGGCATATTTTGACACAGCTTTTGGTACAAAAATAAATATTGAACAATTCTTCTTCGGTAATTCGGGGTGCGACTCAAAGTCGCGCCCCGAATTACCGAAAAATCTATTCCTGAGGTTTTTTTTTGTGTTTTTAAAATTTTCATAATTATTGACTATGAAAAAAAATAATCT